>CAKUHW010000155.1 GCA_934659415.1 uncultured Oscillospiraceae bacterium | reverse complement strand
CAGATCTTTCCCAAGCCCAAGGAACAGCCAGAAAAAGTTCAGTCCGATCACACCGCCGCTCTTTATTATGGCAGTGATCTGCTCATCCGTCAAGTTCCTTGTGTGTCCGCAAATACTTCTGGCATTGGAATGGCTGGCGATCACCGGCAGGCGTGACCGCTCTGCCACATCCCAGAAGCCGGGGTCGGACAGGTGGGACACATCGGCCAGAATCCCCAGCTCACCCATCCGGTCCAGAAAACGCACCCCATGCTCTGTAAGCCCCTGCCGGGGGTTATCACAGTGGGAGCCGCTCAGAGCATTTGCGTGGTTCCAGGTGAGGTTGATGGCCACAACGCCGTCCGCAGCCGCCTGAGGCAGACGCTCCGGGTCACAGTTCAGGAGCTCTCCCCCCTCCACAGTCAAAAAGGCGGCCGCCTTCCCTGCCCGGTTCGCCTCGATGGCCTGAGACGCCGTGGTACACGCGGCGAACTGCCCGCAGCTGCGAGCCATCTCCCGCCGGAAACAGGCCAGAAGCTCCTCGTAGGTCGGGTGGCTCTCAGCGCCGCAGTCCGCATAGAGGGCAAAAAACTGGCAGTAGCGGTCAAAGGCCGCGCCGGTCCGGTTCAGATCTACCATGCCGCGGCTGCCGCTCAGGTGTTCCCCGGTGTCCAGACAGCGGGAGATCGTATCACAGTGTGCGTCAAATACAGACAATTTCAATCCTGTCATCACCTTTCAAAAGGCATTTTCAAGGTAAGTTATGACCGGAGACGGCGTGTGCATGCCTTGCGGCGCATACACCTCCGCCACATCAAATCTGGGCTGGCCTGCTGTGGGGTGCTGGCTGAGATAGAGCTCGGCCGCAGCGCGCAGTTTGGCCTGCTTTCCCCGGGTGACCGCCTCTGCCGGCCTTCCAAAGTCATCGTTTTTGCGCAGCTTTACCTCTACAAAGGCCAGTACGCCGCGCCCCTCCGCAATGAGATCGATCTCTCCAAGACGGCAGCGATAGTTCATCGCTACGATCTTCCAGCCCTTGCGGCGCATTGCCTCTGCCACCAACTGCTCGCCCCAGCGCCCCAGCAGTCTGGCCTCACCCCCGCCCCTCATAGCTTTTTCAGGAAGCTGCGGCGGTGAATGGGGCACGGCCCGTACTCCCGCAGCAGTTCATAGTGGCGTTTTGTCGGATAGCCCTTGTGGCGGGAAAATTCATATTCCGGGTAACACAGGTCCATCTCATCCATATACCGATCACGGCTCACCTTGGCAAGAATAGATGCCGCCGCAATGGAGGGACATGATCCATCGCCGCCCACCACGGTCCTGTGCGACATGGTGATCGCACAGCGGCTGCCATGATCCCGGTTTCCGTCGATGAGCAGCAACTCCGGGCGGGGGCTCAGCTGCAGCGCTGCCCGGTCCATGGCCAACATCCGGCAGTTGAGAATATCCAGCTCGTCGATCTCCTCCGGCTCCGCCCAGGCCACAGCCCAGGCTACAGCCCGAGTCAGAATCAGATCGTAGAGTGCTTCCCTTTTGTGCGGCGGCAGCTTTTTGGAGTCATCCAGTCCGGGCAGCTCCAGCCCCGTCGGCAGGATGACCGCGGCGGCGTATACGCGCCCGGCCAGCGGACCTGCTCCGGCTTCGTCACAGCCTGCGGCGAGCTTAACCGCAGGGCCATACAGTGCCCGTTCCACCGTCCAGTCCATCAGTTGTCTCCTCCGGGCAGGTCTTCGGGAAGTTCGAGTGTAAAGCGTCCAAGCCTGCAGGAACGAAATTCATCCAGAAGTACTCTGGACATACGCTCCGTGTCAGCCTCTCCGCCTGATATAAGCATGCCGCGCCTGCGCGCGCATGCATCAAGGAGCTCCCAGCCCTTCGCGGCGGGATCCTCCGCGATCTTGTAGCGGGCGGCAAGTGCGCCGGGGTAGCGATTCCGCAGCAGCTCCAGAAGCCCGCAGGCCAATGCCTCGCTGTCCAGTATTTCGTCCCGGACCGCGCCAGTGTACGCCAGATGCATTCCGGTAGCTTCGTCTTCAAACTTCGGCCAGAGAATACCAGGGGTGTCCAACAGGTCCAGTCCGTTGTCCACATTGACCCACTGTTTGCCGCGGGTGACACCGGGGCGGTCGCCCGCTTTGGCGGACTTACGGCGGGCCACCTTGTTGATAAATGTGGATTTTCCCACGTTCGGAATACCAACTACCATGACCCGGACAGGTCGTCCCACCTGGCCCTTCGCCTGCCATGCGGATATCTTGTCCCGCAGAGCTGCCTTTACCGTTGCGGAAAATTGGCTGACGCCCTTCCCCGACTTTGCAACGGTCTCCATCACTGTATAATCTCTGCTTTGGAACCAGCTCATCCAACGGGCTGTCGCTGCCGGGTCTGCCTGGTCCGCACGATTGAATATGATCATCCGCGGGCACTTGCCCACGATGCCGTCAAGGTCGGGGTTACGGCTGGAGACAGGGATTCGCGCATCCACCAGCTCTGCTACCATATCCACCAGTCTGACGTCCTCTTCCATCTGACGGCGGGTCTTGGTCATATGGCCGGGATACCACTGAATGTTCATATATGCGCCTCCACACGTTTTTCTGTCCGGGTCCACAGGCACAATGGGGCTCGGACGGCATGGAAATACGAAAAAAGGAGCGGAGACCCGCTCCTTTTTGCCTGCCCTTACAGATTCTCCTTGACCTTGGCGGCCTTGCCGACACGATCACGCAGGTAGTACAGCTTAGCCCGGCGCACCTTACCCTTGCGGACGGTCTCCACCTTCTCGATGGTGGGGGCGTGCAGGGGAAAGACCTTCTCTACGCCGACGCCATAGGAGATGCGGCGAACGGTAAAGCTCTCCTCAATGCCGCCGTGCTTCTTGGCAATCACGGTGCCCTCAAACACCTGGATACGCTCGCGGCTGCCTTCCTTGACGCGGATGTGCACGCGCACGGTGTCGCCCACGTTGACCTCGGGAGCAGTCTCCTTCAGGTACTTGCTGCTGAACTCTTTCATCAGATCCATGATTTTTCCTCCTAATTATAGGCGTTCATGCGTCCATGCCGTCCGGCAGCGCAGAGGACCACCCTTTTCAGACTGTGATAGTCTATCATAAACGGCGCAGATTTGCAAGCATTTTTTACAATAGATACTATTTTATCTGAAAATCGGATGCCGCCCCCCGCCGGAGCGCTGTACCCAAAAGCCAGAGCGAGACGAGAAGCAGCGTAGCGTTTGCGTAACAGGCCAGCGCCGCTGCGCCAAGCCCCAGCAAGGCGCCCGCCAGTACCCCGGCGCAGACGGCAAGAACCCATTCGCTCTTGTCCGGACCGATCCGCGGCGCCAGCAGATCAAACAGAATCATACCGCCGTCCAGGGGCAGCACCGGCAGCAGATTGAACGCACCAAGGCCAAAGCAGACCGCAGCGGGCAGATAGCTTTTGGACCATAGTACCGGCGCGCCGGCCAGCAGATTTGCGCAGGGACCGGCCAGCGCCACCAGGCACTCCCGCCCGTAGGTCAGGGGCCGTGGATAGAAAAAACGCAGCTCCGCCCCGGCGAGGCTCAGCGTCAGCCGTTCTGCTCTTCCGCCGAACGCCGCGGCGGCTGCAATATGTCCGAGCTCGTGGACAGCCGCGCTTGCAAAGGCGGCGGCCAACAGGGACAGGTCATCGCACAGAAACAGCGCCAGGGCAAGCAGAAAAAGAAACCCCGGCAGGCAGCGGATGTGCTCAGGACGGGTCGACATAATAGGCCGGGTCCAGCCGAATGTTGTCCTTCAGCACTGTCAGGTGCAGGTGGGAACCGGTCGCCTTACCTGTGTGCCCCACCAGCGCCACGGTCTGACCGCAGCTGACAGTCTGCCCCTTGCGCACCAGAAGCTTGCTGCAGTGGGCATAGAACGTGCTGACACCGTTGGCATGGTCCAGCATCAGATACTGGCCGAATTCATCACTCTCACCAATATAGCGCACGGTCCCGTCGGCAAAGGCCCCGATCTCCGTCCCTTCCTTTGCGGCAATGTCCATTGCCAGATGAAACTCCCGTTTCCCGGTGATCGGACTGGTCCTATACTCGAAATTTGAGGTCACAGTGCCGCGCACGGGAGCTGCGGTCTGATTCAGCCCCAGTTCATAA
>CAKUHW010000154.1 GCA_934659415.1 uncultured Oscillospiraceae bacterium | reverse complement strand
CCCTGCTCCACCACCCGGCCATGATAGAGAACGGCGACCCGGTCGCAGAATTGGTAGACGATGGCCAGATCATGGGAGATAAAGAGGTAGGACAGGCTGTATTTCCGCTGCAGCTCCAGAAGCAGGCGGAGAATCTGGGCCTGGAGCGTTACATCCAGCGCGGAGACAGGCTCGTCCAGAATGAGAAAGCGGCTCCCCTGCATCAGGGCTGCGGCGATGGCCACCCGCTGCCGCTGCCCGCCGGAGAGCTGGGAGGGCCGGCGCTCCAGCTGCTCGCGTTCCAGCCCGACCTGAGCTGCCATCTCTGCGACACGGCGGCGGCGCTCCTCCCGGTCCCTGACTCCCGTGCAGCGCAGAGGCTCCTCCAGAATCCAGCCTACGGTCTTTGCGGGGTTCAGAGAACCGTAGGGGTCCTGGAACACCATCTGGGGTGAGGATTCATTTACGCAGAGTGTGCCGTCCCGGTCCTTTACCAGCCCCAGCAGGCATTTGGCAAGGGTGGATTTGCCGCAGCCGGACTCTCCGACGACCCCGAGGATCTCCCCCGGAGCCATGGACAGAGATACGTCGTGCAGGACCTGCATGCGCTTTTTGCCCTTTCCATACCAGCTGTTGACATGCTCCATGGAGAAAACGGTATCCTGACTCATGTCTCGCTGCCTCCTCTCAGACGCCTGTGGGTGGGGCGTGAGGCGATGAGCAGCTTGGTATAGTCCTGCTGCGGATGGTAAAATACCTGCTCTGCGCTGCCCTCTTCTACGATCAGACCGTGCTGCATTACGATCACGCGGCTGCACAGGGCCCGGACTACGCCAAGGTCATGGGAGATAAAGAGAATCGCCGTTCCCTCCCTGCGGTTGATCTCCCTGAGCGTGTTCAGAATCTGAGCCTGGATGGTCACATCCAGGGCGGTAGTGGGTTCGTCGGCGATCAGAAGCTGCGGGCGCAGCACCAGTGCCGAGGCGATCATAGCCCGCTGGCGCATTCCGCCGGAGAGCTCATGGGGATAGGCGCGGTAGACGCGCTCCGGGTCGTCGAGCTCCGCCAGGCGCATGGCCTCCAGCGCTCTGGCCCGCCGCTCTTCGCCGGAGAGACCGGTGTGGATACGCAGCGCCTCCTCTATCTGCCGCCCCACGCGCATGGTGGGGTTGAGGGAGGTCATGGGCTCCTGAAAAATGATGGACAGTCTGTTTCCCTGGTAGCGGCGCAGCTCCTCCCGGGTGAGACGCAGCAGATCAGTCCCGTCAAAACGGATGCTGCCCTCTACCGTGACGGCAGAGCGGCGCAGCAGACCCATGATCGCGTGGGCGGTCATGGACTTGCCGGAACCGGACTCGCCCACAATGCCGACCAATTCTCCGGCGGCCACCTGGAAGCTGACGCCGTCCACGGCGGTGAATGGGGCGCCGCGGTCGGAAAAGCTGATTCTCAGCTGCTGCACTTCAAGCATCATACGCTGTTCCCCATCCTTTCACGTATGCCCTCGCCCAGCAGGCCGACACCCAGAATGACGAGAATCACAGCCAGAGCGGGGAAGGCGACGCACCAGGGGGCGGTGAGCAGATAGCTCTGACCCTCGCTGAGCATCCGGCCCAGGCTGACGTCCGGTTGGGTCACACCGATGCCGAGATAGCTCATGGAGGCCTCAGCCAGGACCGCGTTATTAAAGCCGATGGTCAGCCCGGAGAGAAGCGTGGGCCATGTGTTGGGCAGGATATGGACGAATATGATCCGGGGGGAGGAGACTTTCATCAGCCGGGCGGACTGCACGAAATCCCGGTCCCGGTATTTGATGTATTCGCCCCGGACCAGCCGGGCGAAGCTGGGAATGAACAGGATGCCCAGGGCCAGAATCACATTGTACTTGCCCGAGCCGATCACGGCGATGACCACCAGGCCCAGCAGAATACTGGGAAAGGCGGCGATGGCATCGCACAGGCGCATGATCACAGCGTCCGCCGGGCCGCCGAAATAGCCGCACAGCGCACCGATGAGCAGCCCCAGGACAAAGCCCACCGTCAGCACTGCCAGGGCAATGGTCATAGTGGTGGCGGCACCGTCCATGGTGCGCGAGAGAATATCACGGCCCAGCTTATCGCAGCCGAAGGGATGGGCGGCGGAAGGGGGCGCATAGCAGTCGGCGGCGCTGAGCGCCGTGGGGGGATAAGGCGTCCAGAAGAGACCCACCAGGGCAAACAGCAGCATGGCGGCGGAGAGTATGCCGCCGATGGTCAGATACCAGCTTTTTTGTCTCATGCGCTCACCTCCCCCGCAGCCGGGGGTCCATGACCCGGTAAAGAAGATCCGCCAGGAAATTGCACAGCACCACCACAGCGGCGATGATGACCACAATAGCCTGCACCACCGGATAGTCCCGATTGCCGATGGCGGTGATAAGCATGGAGCCAAGGCCGGGGATGGCAAACACCTGCTCCACCACGATGGAACCGGCTACGATATCCGCAATGGCAAGGGCCAGGAAGGTGACCGTGGGAATCATCGCATTGCGCAGCACATGTCTGCGCAGGACGGAGCCGGTGGAATTTCCTTTCGAATAGGCCGTGCGGATGTAATCCTCATGCTGCTCTCCCAAAATGGAGCCCCGGAGCATTTTCACCGTCATCGCGGCCTTCGGCAGGGCGACGGCCAGGGCAGGGAAGAGCATGAACCAGAGATACTGTCCGACATTTTCCGCGGGGGAGACAAATCCGTTGGGGCGGAACAGGTGGAGCAGCAGTCCGAAAACATAGGTCAGCAGGATGCCGAGAATAAAATTCGGTACGGCCATATTGACCTGGTTGAGCACGGTGAGAAGCCTGTCGAGCCATCCGCCCGGCTTCCAGGCGCTCAGCAGGCCCAGCGGGATGGAGATGAACAGGATGAGAAGAAAGGCCATCAGGGCCAGCGTGAGGGTCACGCCGATCCGGGGGGCGAGCAGCGCCGCCACGGACATGCTGTACTGATAGGTCTGGCCCAGATCGCCGGTGACAAAGGCGCTCAGCCAGTTCCAATAGCGCACATGGACCGGCAGGTCCAGCCCAAGCTGGGAGCGGAGCACTGCAATCTGCTCTTCTGTGGCGTCAACGCCCAGAATAGAGGCGGTGGGATCTCCCGGAATGACCGAGAAGGCGAGGAAGGCGAGGACAGTGACCAGAAGCAGCGTGCAGAGAAGCACAGCCGCACGTTTGATGAGAGAGCGTGCCAGAGGAAGCCCTCCTTTCAGAGGTGTTCAGCCCGAAGCGCGGGCAGGACGGGCAAAATGGCCCGGAACCCCGAATAGGGCTGCCGGGATCCCGGCAGCCCTGTTCAGTGAAAGTCAACTGGCGTAATAGTAGATGGTGGACATATCCAACACATAGGTGCGGTAGAAGGTGAAGCCGTCCAGCTGGGGCTTCATCACCACCAGGTCACACAGATCCTGGAGCCACAGGCTGGCGGCCTGCTCGTTCAGAATCTGTTCGGCTCTGAGGTAGAGCTGCGTCTGCTCGTCGGCGTCCAGAGTGGCGTCGGCCCGGGCGATCACGTCGTCATACTCCGCGTCGGAGAAATTGATGAAGTTCTTGCCATGCCCGCTGGAGTAGCGGGCCAGCATCTCCTTGGCGGTCATATCATTGGCGGAGATGCCGGTGACGGTGGCCTGATACTCCCGGCCCTTGTAGACCTCGGAATACCAGGTGGCCCACTCCACAGGCTCGATCTTCACCTCAATGCCCACGGCCTTGAGCTGTTCGGCAAGGACCTCTGCGGTCTCCACGTGCTGGGTGTAGTTGGAGGGAACGGTGATGGTCATGGAGAAGCCGTCCGGATAGCCGGCCTGGGTCAGCAGCTCCTTGACCTTGGCCGTGTCCTGCTGGTAGGCCTCGGCCAGCTCGGGGAGGAAGTACTTGGTGTACGCGGGGTACATGCTGGTCCCGGTGGCCACGCCTGCGCCGCCGCTGACAAAGGCAATGATCTCGGGCACGTTGATGGCATAGTACATGGCCTGCCGGACCAGGACGTTGTCAAAGGGGGCGACGGCGTTGTTCAGGTAGAGGGCCTGGACCAGCTTCATGGTGTCCTGCCGGACGGTAAAGCTGTCCTTGACCTCACTTTCCACCGTATTGGGCAGGTGGATGACCATATCCAGCGTGTCGCCCTTCAGACC
>CAKUHW010000153.1 GCA_934659415.1 uncultured Oscillospiraceae bacterium | reverse complement strand
TATGTTTGACAAACCTACATGCTCTCCTTTCCCTCTGTCCGGTTGACGGGAGCGGGCCTGCGGGTATATAATGAACGGTTCAAAGGAGGCAGCGGCCATGCGTGCGGTAGTAACAAGAGTAAAAAACGCCCGGGTGGAGATCGGCGGAGCCGTAAACGGCGAGATCGGCCAGGGGCTGCTGGTGCTGCTGGGCATCGGCCCGGAGGACACCGAGAGCACCGCCGGGCGCATGGCCGACAAAGTGTGCGGCCTGCGCATTTTTGAGGATGACGCCGGCAAAATGAACCGGAACCTGGAGCGCGTGGGCGGGGCCCTGCTGGTGGTGAGCCAGTTCACCCTGTATGCCGACACCTCCAAGCGCCGCCCCGGCTTTACCGGCGCGGCAAAGCCCGAGACCGCCGTTCCCCTGTACCGGCGCTTTATGGAGGAATGCCGCGCCCGCGGCTTTGAAGTACAGCACGGGGAGTTCGGCGCGGATATGCAGGTATTTTCCCAGAATGACGGCCCCGTCACCATTTTGCTGGACCTGGAATAACAATGCCCGCCCATAGCAAGGAGGACCTATGCCTACGATCAAACAGCTTGACCCCCATGTGGCCGACCTGATCGCCGCCGGAGAGGTGGTGGAGCGGCCCGCCTCAGTGGTAAAGGAGCTGATGGAAAACTCCATCGACGCCGGCGCCGGCATTCTGACCGTGGAGATCGCCAACGGCGGCATGACGCTCATTCGGGTCACCGACGACGGCTGCGGCATTCCCGCAGACCAGGCGGCCACCGCCTTTCTGCGCCACGCCACATCCAAAATTTCCAACGAATACGACCTGGAGGCCATCGGCACCCTCGGCTTCCGGGGAGAGGCCCTGGCAGCCATCGCCTCCGTATCCCGGGTGGAGCTGCTCACCCGCCCTGCCGACGCGCCCCTGGGCTGTGCCCTGACGCTGGAGGGCGGGCAGGTACTGGATCAGGAGGAGGCGGGCTGCCCGGCGGGCACCACTATGATCGTGCGGGACCTGTTTTTCAACACGCCCGCCCGCCAGAAGTTTATGAAAAAGGACTCCGCCGAGGGGGCCGCCGTGTTCGCGGTGGTGCAGCGCATCGCCCTGTCCCATCCGGAGCTGTCCGTGAAGTTTATCCGGGACGGCCGGCAGGAGCTGCTCACCCCGGGGGATGGGCAGCTGAAGAGCGCGGTATACGCCGTGATGGGCCGGGACCTCGCCCTGGGCTTTCTCCCCGTAAACGGCTCCGGCCAGGGGATGCAGGTGAGCGGCTTTGCCTCCGTGCCCGCCTGCTGCCGGGGCAGCCGGGGCTGGCAGCACTTTTTTGTCAACGGCCGGTACATCAAAAGCCGCGCCATGGCCGCCGCCCTGGAGGAGGCCTACAAAAACCAGAAAATGGTTGGGCGCTTTCCCGGCTGCGTGCTCCACCTGACCGTGCGGCCCAACGAGGTGGACGTGAATGTCCACCCCACCAAGACGGAGGTCAAATTTCAAAACGAGCAGCAGGTGTTTTCCACCGTGTATCACGCGGTGCTCTCCGCCCTGGGGGGCGACCGTACCCGGCCCCAGGCCGTGCTCTCCGGCGTGCGGGCGCAGGACACCGTCACCCCCAATCAGACCGCCCTCACGCTCCATGATGTGACCGCCCCGGGGGAGGCGCTGCGGGACGTTTTCCTCCCCCGGACGCCCCGGCCCCAGCCCGGGCCCCGGCCGGTCCCGCTGCCGGAGGAGCCCCCGCGGCCCCGGGAGGACAGTCCCTTCCGCCGGGCGCAGACCCTGCCCCGGGATGAGCCTTCAAAACCGGTTCCCGCCCCGGCCCCTGTCCCGGAGCGGGCAGCCCCGCCGCGGGCGCAGCCCGCAGCAGCCCCTGTCTCCCCGCCGGACCCCGCCCCCATCCCCCGTCCGCGGCCGGAGCCTGTGCCGGACGTCCCGGAGCCCGAAGCCCGAAGCGCCGTTCCTCCCGCGCCCGCACCGGAGCCGGAGGCGCCCCCCGAGCCCTGGCAGGTCCGGGGAGAGCTGTTCCGCACCTATGTGATCGTGGAGCAGGGGGAGAAGGCTCTGCTCATCGACAAGCACGCCGCCCACGAGCGGATGAATTTTGACCGTCTGAAGGCGGCAGACTATCAGCCCATGGTGCAGGAGCTGCTGACTCCCGTCACCTTCACCCCCGCCCCGGAGGACCGGGCGGTGCTGCTGGACCGGCTGGAGCTGCTTGCCCGCTTCGGATTTGAGGTGGAGGAATTCGGCTCCGCCCTGGCGGTACGCTCCGCGCCGGATTATCTGGATGCCGGGGAGATCGAACCGGCCCTGCTGGAGCTGGCCGGGCGCATCCGTCTCACCGGCGGGGCCGACCCCGCCGCCGCCCGGGACGAGCTGCTGCACACCATGGCCTGCAAGGCCGCCATCAAGGGCGGGCAGAAGAGCGGTCCCGCCGAGCTGGAGGAGGTAGCCCGCATGGTGCTGGAGGGCGGCGTGAAGTACTGCCCCCACGGCCGTCCGGTAGCCATTGAGCTGACCCGGGCCCAGCTGGAAAAACAATTCAAGCGCATCTGATCAAGGAGGTAAGTATGGCCTATCAGCTCAGTGAGATCAACGCCGCCGTCCGCCGGGACCCGGTGGGCTTTATGGAGGAATGCGACGCCCAGTTCCAACGCAAGGTGGAGGCCGCCGCGGACCTGATCGTCAGCAACATGAAGAACAGTCCCGTGATCCTGCTGTCCGGGCCCTCCGGCTCCGGCAAGACCACCACCGCCCGGAAGATCGAGCACGTGCTGGACAACCGGGGCATAGAGACCTACACCATCTCCATGGACGACTATTTTATCACCGTAGACCCCCGCACCGCTCCCCGTACCCCCGAGGGGATCATCGACCTGGAATCGCCGGGGATGCTGGACATGAAGCTGCTGGATGAGCACTTCACCCGCCTGAGCCGGGGGGAGCCCATTCTTGTGCCCCACTTTGAGTTTGCCCGCCAGATGCGCAATGACAGCGAAGGCACGCCTCTGCGCCTGGGGAAAAACGAGCTGGCCATCTTTGAGGGCATCCACGCCCTGAACACGGAGATCACCCGCCGCCACCCGGAGGCCACCCGGGTGTATATCTCCGCCCGCAGCAATATCATGGACGGGGACGCACTGTGCTTCAAGGGCACCTGGATGCGCCTGACCCGCCGGGCGGTACGGGATTACAACTTCCGCGGCACGGACGTCACCCGCACGCTGAATCTGTGGGACAATGTACGCCGGGGGGAGAAGCTCTATATCTCCCCCTATAAGAACACCGCCCACCTGCTGTTTGACTCCTCCCTGCCCTACGAGGTCTCCGTCATGGCCAGCTATGCCCAGCCCATGATGGCCGCCCTGCCGGAGGAGAACCTCCGCCGGCACGAGCTGATGGACCTGGTGGCCGCCTTTGACAGTTTTGAGCCCATCGACCCCAAAACCGTGCCCGAGGGCTCGCTGCTGCACGAATTCATCGGATGAAAAAGCAAAGGAGAGGGTCCGCCGCTTTGCGGACCATCTCCTTGCTCGTTTTCTTTTCGCTTTCTCTGCTGACCGGTCACTGTACGCTGCAAAGCTTCACGCCAGTCAGGCCATAGTGATTCATTTTGGCTGGATCGGGCGCTTTGACTGCGCTGGCGTTATCCAGGTCGGCAAACATAATCTCGAAATCAGTTGACGGGTCAAACCGTCCGGGGGTTCGAATCCCTCCATCTCCGCCATAAGGTGGCAACAATTCGGATATTTTAAGCGCAACGCTTAGAATACCAAAGGGTTGCCGCCTTTTTTTATTTCATAACTTAATCTATCAACCGACCGGAGCATTTTTCTATGCTCCGGCTTATTTTTGTTGAGAGAGGAAGACAAAGCAGGAGTGCGGCACGGAGCGCATGAATGAGGAGGACGGGATGTTCACTGACCGGGGTTACATCGCCTATAAGGGCTATTACAGCACGGAGGAAGTAATGAACGGCAGCCAGAGCAGCCACATGGTGATGGGAGGGATGATGTAAGCAAAAGCGGCTCGATCCACTTGATCCATTTGAATCAAGCCGCTTGATAGGCAGACAAGCTGGAAGTTGGATTATAAAGGTCTTTGCAAATACACCATATCTACCAACTGTATTCCACTCTCATAGATTGGGTGGTC
>CAKUHW010000152.1 GCA_934659415.1 uncultured Oscillospiraceae bacterium | reverse complement strand
CGGCCTGCGCATCGTGCCCATGGCCTTCGGCGACCTCTCCGGCGAGCACGTCATTGACCGGGCCCTGCTGGACCGGGTGGTGGTACCCGAGGTGGAAAAGCACCTGCAGGAGATCATCGACGGTCTCACCGCTCCTCTCACGGAGGAGGAGGCTCACCCGGTCAAGACCCGGGACTACTCCACCCACACCTTTACCGGCACCGTACAGGAGGTGTGTGACCACTTCTACCAGCTGGGCTGGACCACCGGCCTGCCCATCATCCCCCCCACCCGGGAAGCGGTGGACGAGATGCTCACCGGCACAGACCTGGCTCCCGACACCGTACTGGGCCGGATCCCGCCCATGAACGGCCTGGCCACCGTGGAAAAGGTGGCCGTCAACGCGGTGATGGCCGGCTGTCTGCCCACCTATATGCCCATTCTCATCGCCGCGGTGAAGGGAATGCTGGCCCCCAACATCCAGCTTCCCGGCTGGACCTGCTCCAACGCCAACTGGATGCCCTTCATCTTCGTCAACGGCAAGGTCGCCCGGGATGTGAATATGCACTGCGGGCGGGCCATTCTCAGTCCCTACTATAAGCCCAACACCGCCATTCCCCGCGCCCTCAGCTACATCACCATGAACATCGGCGGCGTGCGCCAGGGTCTGGAGGATATGTCCGCCATGGGCACCGTGGGCCGTATGGGCGTGTGCATCGCCGAAAACGAGGCAGAGAGCCCCTGGGAGCCGCTCCACACCCGCTACGGCTTCCGCCGGGAGGATTCCGCCGTGACCATGTTCTGGCCCGCCGATGTGCAGACGCTGGGCGGCGGTCTGGGCGGAGCGCCCACGGTAGAGGGCATTCTGGACGATATGTGCCACCTGCGCACCTTCGGCTGGTTCACCGGCGGCGTGTTCATTCTCTCTCCCCAGCTGGCCAGGATGTTTGCCGACGCCGGCTGGGACCAGCAGCGGATCCTGAACTACGTCATCGAGTACAACCGCGTCCCGGGGGACACCTGGAACCTGCGCTGGATGCGGGAGAGCCACCACGACCCCATGGAATTCGGCATTCCCGTGGATCTCCCCCTGTACGGGGACTACTCCACCCGCCGCTTCTGGAACGACGACCACATGTTTGTGGTGGTGGCCGGAGCCCAGTGGGGCTGCGCCGTCACCGGCGGCGGCGACCACGGCGGCCCCTCCTGCACCAGGGTGGAGCTGCCCGCCAACTGGGACGCGCTGGTGGAAAAGTACAGCCATGTGAAAGCAAACTATCTTGACTACTGACGGAAAGGAGCCTTATCATCATGACCATCGAACAACTCTCCGCGAAGGTGGAGCAACTGGAGAAGGACCTGGAACGCGAGCGCGCCGTCCATGAGATCGAAAAGCTCATGGCCCGCTACGAGGTAGTCCACAATCCGCTGCTCATGTACCGCACCCCCGAGGTGTTCGCCCTCACTATGCCGGACGTATCCATGGAGGTGTCCGACTGGGGCGTCTGGGTGGGCGCCGAGGCCATCACCTATCTCTTCGGCACCGTGATGAAGGAGGAGCCCATCGGCACCATGTTCATCCACACCCTGGCCACCCCCTGCATCGAGGTGGCGGGGGACGGACAGACCGCCAAGGGCATCTGGCACTCCCCCGGCTTTGAGACCCAGGTGGACGCCCAGAAGGTCCCCCACGGCTTCTGGTGCTGGGGCAGCTACAGCTGCGACTTCATCAAGGAGAACGGCGTGTGGAAGATCTGGCACATGAAGTGGTGGCGCACCCTCCGCTGCGACTACTACAAGAGCTGGACCGACTGCTGGCAGGATATCATGACCGGCGCGCCCAAGGTACATAACTTTGAGACCGAGCCCATCACCTTCTTCCACCCCTACGACACCCTCACCGCCCGCGAGCCCTTCCCCGTAAATCCCAAGCCCTACGAGACCTATGAGGGCAAGATGCAGGACTGGACCATGGGCGAGTTCAAGGAGTATTTCCCCGGCATGACCGCCACCTCCGCCTTTGAGTTTGCCCACGGCTTCGCCCCCGGCAAGCCCACCAAGGAGAACAACCCCTCTGCATTCCTGTAAAGGCAGCCATAACCGCACATCATTTTGCGTTTATGCAAAATGGGCCTTACCCGCGCGGGTAAGGGAAAATTCCCGCATAATTTGAAAGGAGAGCGAAACAAATGAAAAAGATCCTTGCACTGATCCTGGCCATGGCCCTGTCCCTGACTCTGGTCGCCTGCGGCGGCGGCAGCAATCCCTCCGGCGGAAACGACACTCCCTCCGGCGGCGACTCCAACAAGACCTACACCCTGCAGATGACCTGCAACCAGGCTGATCTCCCCGTCCTGGGCGACTATCAGGAGAAGATCAACAAGGCCACCAACGGCCGCGTGACCATCGAGTTTGTGGACCTCACCTCTCTGGGCACTCCTCCCGATGCCCTGGGCATGGTCCGTGACGGCACCATCGACATCTACTACAACTCCGCCGCCCAGACCGGCTCCGACTTCCCGGTGATGGACGTGTTCCAGCTGCCCTTCTACTCCACCAACCCCACCGAGGGCACCGACATGATCAACGCCGTGTGGCGCGCCGGCTACCTGGATAAGGAGCTGGCCGACTTCCAGCCCATGTTCATGTACTCCACCGACATGCAGATGATCTTCTCCGCCAAGCCCGTCTCCGCCCTGTCCGATCTGGCCGGCAAGAAGATCCGCGCCACCTCCGGCGTGGGCGCCTCCCTGGTGGAGCGCATCGGCGCCACCGTGATGACCATGCCCCTGGGCGATGTGTACCTGTCCCTGGACACCGGCGTGGTGGATGCCGCCATGTCCTCCCCCGTTATGATCCGCTCCCAGGCCTTCAATGAGTGCGCCCCCTACCTGGTGAACACCTATCTGTTCGGCGGCGTGATCATGATGATCATGAACAAGGACACCTGGAACAGCCTGCCCGCCGACATCCAGACCATCTTCCTGGAGGTCAACGAGGAGCACGCCAACTGGAGCAAGTGGCAGCAGACCGAGGCCATGCTGGAGAACATCGACTATCTCACCAGCAACGGCATGACTCTGGTGGATCTGAGCGAGGCCGATGTGGCCGCCATGCAGGCCGCCTGCGAGCCCCTGACCCAGGAGTGGATCGACAAGGTGGACGCCCTGGGCTATAACGGCCAGGAGATCATCGACTACATCCAGACCGTTCTGTCCTACTACCGGCTCGGCATGTGACCGGCCTGTCCGGCTGAGAGAGAGGGAACCCCTTCCCGCCTGCTTTGGAGGTAACTGTATCTATGAAAAAAGTCTTTGACGGCGTTGATAAGGCCGTCGGATGGATCACCAGGATCTTCATGGTCCTGGCCATGATCGCCGTAGCCCTTATCGCCCTGACCAGCTCCGTGGACTCCATCGGCCGGTACATATTCGGAAGCGCCCTGCGGGGCGCCTCCGAGTATGTGCAGGTGGCTATGGCGGTCTTTGTCTACGGCGGACTGTGCATGGCCATCCGGGATCGCAAGTGCGTGATCGTCCCGGTGGTGCTGGAGCACCTGAAGCCCCGGGTCCGCCTGTTCGTGGTAGCCGTGGGCAACCTGCTGTGCTGCATCGCCAGCGTGCTGCTGGCCTCTCAGGTCTTCCTGTCCACGGCGAAAAACCTGGCCAACCTGCACAACGCCACCGAGGTGGTCCGTATCCCCTACGGCCCCTTTTACCTGTTCAGCTTCATTGCCATCTGCCTGTTCACCCTGGAGTTCCTGCTTCTGGTGATCAAGGATCTCTATGAGGGCATCTGCTACAAGCGCATCCACGCCGACGACGCTGCGGAGGACGCCGCCCAACTTCCCGAAAGCGAGGTAGAGCTGTCATGAATATTTCCCCCGCTGTCGCCGGTCTGATCGGCATCATCCTCATGCTGGTGCTGATGTTCCTGGGCGTCAACCTGTCCTTCTGCTTCATCATCTCCGGTGTAGTGGGCATCGCCCTGATGAAGGGCTTCGCCCTGGGCGTCACCTTCCTGAAGACCGGCCCCATCTCCACCGCCATGTCCTACTCCCTGGCCGTGCTGCCCATGTTCATGCTCATGGGCGACTTTGCGGTGACAGGCAGCCTGACCACAGACGCCTACGGCGCGGCCCGGCGCTTCTTCGGCCGGCTGCCCGGCGGCCTGGCGGTCACCTCCACGGTGGCCTCCGCCC
>CAKUHW010000151.1 GCA_934659415.1 uncultured Oscillospiraceae bacterium | reverse complement strand
CCGTTTTCTGCCGCGACATGTGCGTGGCAGAAAACACTTCTCAGGCCGCAAGTGTGCGAAATGTCCGCGTCCCATGGACATTGAGTGCGCGTGGCGGACTGCAACCTACCCGTCAAAAAACGCCCTTAGTTTTTTGGCGGTCTGAGTATACCACATCCGCAGGGGAAAGAAAAGCCGGGTTGCGCGCAAAGGCAAAGCATGGTAGACTGGGGGAAAATCAGGTCTCGGAGGGGAAATGCATGGAAAAGACAGAGCGGACGGAGCCGTCCGCCGGGGCGGGCGCGCCCTATCGGCTGCTGATCGTGGAGGACGACGCGGGCATCGCCCGGGGCGTGGCGGAGGAGAGCCGCCGCTGGGGCATGGAGGTGCGCGCGGCGGAGAACTTCCGGGACGTGCTGGGGGAGGTGCGCGCCTTCCGCCCCCATCTGATCCTGCTGGACATCAGTCTGCCCTTTTTCGACGGCTACCACTGGTGCAGCCGCATCCGGGCGGAGTCCAGCGTACCCATTCTCTTTCTCTCCTCCGCGTCGGACCGGCTGAACATGGTCATGGCCATGAACCTGGGGGCGGACGATTTCATTGCCAAGCCCTTTGACCCGGAGGTGCTCATGGCCAAGGTGCAGGCGCTGCTGCGCCGCGCCTACGACTACGCCGCCGCGCCGCCCGCCCTGGAGCACCGCGGGGCCGTGCTGGACACCGGCGCGGGGGTGCTGCACTACGGGGAGACGAGAATCGCCCTCACCCGGAACGAGTACCGCATCCTCCTGTGTCTGCTGGAGCGCAAGGGCCGGGTGGTGAGCCGGGAGACGCTGATGGAGCGCCTGTGGCAGACGGACTGCTTTGTGGACGAGAACACGCTGACGGTGAATGTGAACCGGCTGCGGAAAAAGCTGGAGGCCGCCGGGCTGTGCGATTTTATCACCACCCGGGTGGGCATGGGCTATCTGATCGGGGGGGTGAGGGCATGAGAGCGGCGGCGGCCTATGTGCGCCAGCGGCGGCGGGTGCTGCTGGGCTTTCTGATCTGCGCGGCGCTGTTTGCAGTGGTCTTTCGGCTGTACGGCCTGCCCCTGGGGGCGGTGGCATACCCCGCGCTGCTGTGCCTGGTGCTGGGGCTGGGCGTTTTGCTGTGGGACCTGCGCCGGTCGCGCCTGCGCCACAGGGCCTGGGTGCGCGCCGCGTCCCTGCCCGGGGCGCTGATGACGGACCTGCCCCCCGCGCGGACTCCGGAGCAGGAGGACGCCCTGGCGGTGATCCAGGCCCTGCGCCGGGAGCTGGCGCAGCAGGAGAGCGCGGCGGAGGACCGCTTCCGGGATATGGTGGACTACTACACCGTGTGGGCCCACCAGATCAAGACGCCCATTTCCTCCATGCGCCTGACCCTGCGCCGGGAGGACAGCCCCGCCGGGCGGGCCCTGGCCTCCGACCTGCTGCGGATCGAGCAGTATGTGGATATGGTGCTGGCCTTTCTGCGCCTGGACGGCGACGGCAGCGACTATCTGCTGCGCACCTGCTGCCTGGACGACATTCTCCGCGCGGCGGTGCGGCGGTTTGCAGGGGAATTTATCGGCCGGAATATCCGCCTGGACTTCCGCCCCACCGGGGAGCGGCCGGTGACGGATGAGAAGTGGCTGGGCTTTGTGGCGGAGCAGGTGCTGTCCAACGCGCTGAAGTACACCCCTCCGGGAGGCTGCGTGAGCATTGCCATGGAGGCCCCTCATGTGCTGGTCATCTCCGACACCGGCGTGGGCATCGCCCCGGAGGACCTGCCCCGTATTTTTGAAAAGGGCTATACCGGGGCCAACGGCCGGGCGGACCTGCGGGCCACGGGGCTGGGGCTGTACCTGTGCCGGCGGGTGTGCGGCCGCCTTGGGGTGGGGATATCCGCAGACTCTATCCCGGGGGAGGGAACGGCGGTCCGGCTGGACCTGTCCCAGTACCCGCTGCGGGCGGCCAGCACGGCGGGGCGGGTGCTCTTCATCCGGGACGGGGAGATCTTCCACCAGCTCTACCGGGGAAACGACACGGACGAGCAGCTCTACCAGAAGATATCCGACACCCTGACCCTTTTGGCAACGGGGGGCGAGCGGGCATGAAGATGGGACTCTATCCCCGCCTGGCCGCCGACGGCATCCGCCGGAACCGCCGGGTCTACCTGCCCTACCTGCTCACCCTGGCGGGGACCGCCGCGGCCTTCTATATCATTACGGCCCTGGCCTCGGCGGGGGATCTGCCGGTGATGACCCGGTACATGTATCTCTCCCTGTTCATGAGCATCGGCACCGTGGTCATCGCCGTATTCGCCGTGATCTTTCTCACCTATTCCGCCTCCTTCCTCATGAAGAGCCGCCGGCGGGAGCTGGCTCTCTACAATGTGCTGGGCATGGGCAAGGGGCATATCGCCCGGATGCTCCTCATCGAGACGGCGTATGCCGCCCTGGCCGGGATCGGCGGCGGGCTGCTGCTGGGGATGCTTCTGCAGAAGCTGGTGACGATGCTGCTCTGCCGCATCATGGGTACCTCGGTCTGGTTCCGCTTTCATATCTCCGGCCGGGGGGTCTGCGCCACGGCGATCCTGTTCTCCGCCATCCTGCTGCTGAACCTTCTGCTGGAGCTGCTGCGCCTGGGCCGGCAGAGCCCCGCCGAGCTCTTGCGGGAGGGCTCCGCCGGCGAGCGGGAGCCCAGGACCCGCGCCGTCTTTGCAGTGCTGGGCGTTTTGTGCCTGGGCGGCGGATACGGCATCGCCGTGTTCGCCCGCAGTGCCGGCATGGCCTTTGCCCTGTATTTCCCGGCGGTGATCCTGGTGATCCTGGGGACGTACGCGCTGTTTTCCGCCGTGAGCATCGCAGTGCTGAAGGGGCTGCGGCGGAACAAGCGCTACTACTATCAGACCAGTCATTTCATCGGCGTGTCCGGGATGCTGTACCGGATGCGGCGCAACGCCGTGGGCCTGGCCAACCTCTGCATCCTCTCCACCATGGTGCTGGTGATGGTGTCGGGCACGCTGTCCCTGTACCTCTGCTCCCAGCGCACCCTGGAAAAGCAGTTCCCCGGCCAGCTGGAGGTCACCGTCCGCTACCGGCCGGAGGAGAGCCTTCCCTTTGACGGCGAGGCGGCGGACTCCCTCCTGCGCGCCGCCCTGGAGCGGGAGGGTGCCCCGGCAGAGACGGTGTACGCCTACCAGATGCTGTCCATGACCATGCGGGCGGAAAACGGCGGCTACACCTTCGCGGTCTATCCCGCCGCCGTCTCCGATCCGCTGCAGATCTGCCTGCTCACCGCAGCCGATGCCGGGACCGCCGGCTGCGCCGTGGGGGACTTTGAGCCCGTCACCCTGCGCTTCCCCGCCGATCAGGCAGCCTGCGGCGGACAGCCCGGCGGGCACTTTCTGGAGTGCACCGTGAACGCCGCCCGCCTCACCGCCGGCGAGCCGGCGGTGGGCGCCGACTTCGTCTCGGCGGCCGCGCCCCTGTGGCTGGCGCTGGAGGATGGCGCGGCCCTGCGGGCGGTGTACGACGCGCACACGGCGGCCTGCGCCGCCCTGAACACGGGAAACGCCGACCGTATGACCTGGCGGGTGTTCTACCGGCTCGACCTCGGGGAGGAGGCCCTGATGGCCCTGCCCTCTGCGCTGGAATCCGATCTAGTCTTCGATGCGGAGGTGATGGGCGGCTTGGAGCGCGCCGAAGTGGACACCCGGGCGGAATTCTCCCGGGACTACTTCTCCATCAACGGCGGCTTCTTCTTCCTGGGCCTGTTTCTGGGGTTGCTGTTCATCATGGCGGCGGTGCTCATTCTCTACTACAAGCAGATCTCGGAGGGCTATGAGGACCGCACCCGGTTCCGCATCATGCAGGAGGTGGGGCTGGAGCCGGACATGGTGCGCCGCTCCATCCGCAGCCAGGTGCTCACGGTGTTCTTCGCGCCCCTGCTGGTGGCGGCGGTCCATGTGGCCTTTGACTTCGGTCTGATGCTCCGCCTGCTGACCATGTTCGGCCTTCATGAGCCCCGTGCCACGCTGCTGTGCACGGCGGGAACCTTCCTGGCCTTTGCAGCGCTGTACGCCGAAGCCTTTGCCCTCACTGCCCGGGTGTACGAGCGCATCGTCGGAGGCCGTCAAAACTAAAAGCACTTTTGGCAGATCGCTTCTAATCCGGCAAGGGCAGAGCCCTTGCCCTACGGGCGCGCAGCACCCAAAGCTCCCCTGTGTAAGAG
>CAKUHW010000150.1 GCA_934659415.1 uncultured Oscillospiraceae bacterium | reverse complement strand
ATCCAGCCCTGGTCCAGGGGGGACTTGAAAAAGCTCATCAGCTGAAGCTTCAGCAGCTTCCACTTTCCCCCCCGGAAGATAAACTCGTTCCGGTAGCGTCCGCAGAACCAGAACGCCGTCAGCTTCCGCTCCGTCCCCGGGTAGTCCGCCGCCTGCATGGCGCAGGGGCACAGCACGTCCCAGCTGCCCAGGGCCCGCTTTCCGTCCGCGCTGACCACGATCTCGGGGTTGGCCAGGTCCTGCATGGCCATCCAGCCGCGCTTGTCGGCTGGATCGTCCAGGTAGCGCTGGATGCCCGCAAAGTAGTCCCGCACCTTTTCGGGGCCCTCGAACACACCGCACTCGGTGAACTCCACGCTCACCTCCGGGTGATCTGCGGCCAGCAGCTCCCGGTATATCTTTTGGGCGTCAAACTGATCGAAATACTGGGTCAGCTTTCCCATGAGCATCTGAATTTCCATGCGGTCGGCCATTCTCACCAGCCGCCGCAGCTCCTGTTGCTGCATATGCAACTCTCCTTCCGTCAGTTCATCAGGCCGGGCAGCCAGAGGGAAAGCTGCGGCACGTAAAACAGGATGACCAGCGCCGCCAGCATGGTCAGGATATAGGGCACCGCACCCCGTATGATCCGGTTCAGGCCCACATCCGGCACCTTGGAGGACACCAGGAACAGGCAGATCCCCACAGGCGGCGTGATGGCGCCGATGGCGGAGGTCATGGTGGTGAGGATACCGAACCAGATGGGGTCAAAGCCCAGTTGCTTGACGATGGGGGCAAACAGGGGGATACACACCATGGTCACAGGCGCGCCGTCGATAAAGCAGCCCAGGATCAGGTAGACGATGACGATCACCCACATAATGGCCTTGGGGGACAGAGGGAGGCCCGCCACCCAGTTGCCCATGGCTGTGGGGATACCGGACATGGTGACGCAGGCGTTGAACACCTGGATACCCACCAGCAGCAGGAACATGCCGGCCGCCATCATGGCGGTGTTCCGGATGGTCTGGGCCATCTCTCGGATGTTCAGCTTACGCTGCACCGCGCAGATGATCAGCGCGCCCGCCGCGCCGATTCCGCCGGCCTCCGTCACAGTGGTGATGCCGCCCCAGATACAGATCATGATGACGACCACCAGAATCAGGATGGGCACCGCCCCCAGCAGGGACTTGACCCGCTCCCGCATGGGGTATTTGTCCGGCTTCTCCGCCCAGTCCGGGTGGAGCTTCACGGTGATGATGGTCACGGCGGAGAGCATCACCAGCAGCATAATGCCGGGCACCCATCCCGCCATGAACAGGGAGCCCACGCTGGTGTTGGTCAGGATGCCGTAGACCATCAGCGGGGTGCTGGGCGGGATGAGGATGGCCAGCGGGGAGGCCGCCGCGATGGAGCCCAGGCCGAGCTCGGGGGCGTAGTGATAGCGCTTCATCTCCGGCCAGGCCATCTCGGGCATGATCAGGGAGGTCACGGTCATGGAGCCGCAGATCGCCCCGAACACGCCGCTGGCCACGGTGGTGGTCACCGCCAGGCCGCCGGGCAGGCGGCCCAGCCACTTGCGGGCCGCATTATAGGCGTTGGTGGTCAGCTTTCCCTTGGTGCACACATCGCTCATCAGCATGAACAGCGGCATCACGCAGTAGGTGTAGGAGGCCACGGTGCTGTAGGGCACGGTCTTCAGGTAGTTGACGGCCAGGCTCGGCCCCAGCATCCACACCAGCCCCAGCAGGCCGGAGATGATGAAGGCAAAGCCCATAGGCACGTCCAGAAACATCAGGACGATCATAATGGCCAGGCAGATCAGGCCGATGGTCAGATTACTCATGGGCTGCCTCCTTTTCATTCCCCGCGCCGCGCCAGGCCGGACTGAAGTCCGCCGCCCGCAGCACCGTCTCCAGCAGCATCTCCACCGCCAGGAAGAACAGGCCCAGGGCCGCAAAGAGATAGAACGGGGTGAAGGGCCACTTCAGAATGGTGCTGACCAGCATGGGGTTATGGGCGTAATAGAGGAACTGTTCAAACATTTTGATGCACATCAGCGCGGCGCACAGCGTGCACAGGAGGGTGAACACCAGACTCATCACCCGGCGCACCGCGGGGTGAAACTTTTTCGCCAGCGCATCCACCGACAGCAGCAGGCCCTTCGCCGCGGCAATGGGCATTCCGCCGTACATGGTGATGATCATCAAAAACTGCATCATCTCCTGCGAGCCGGTGATGGGTGCATGGAAAATATAGCGCAGGATCACATCGCAGAAGGTGAGCGCCACCATCAGGAACAGGCCCGCCGCGCCCACCAGGCCGAACAGCCCGGTGACCTTCCGGTACCCCTCCACAAGCGTTTTAAAGCGTCTCAACGGATACTCCCCTTTCTCTTCCGGCACACGGCCGGGGCGCCGTCCGTGCAAGACCCGCCCCGGCCGCGCATAAAAGCCGCCGTCTGTCTTCAGCCGAGCTTCGCGTCCACAAAGGCCTTGAAGGCCGCCGTATCCACTCCGGCACGGCTCAGGTTCTCCAGGTAGGAGGTCATGCAGCTGTCGCTGGCCTCACGGATGGTGCTCAGCACGTCCTCGGGGCAGGGGATAAAGCTCACACCGGCGTCCTTCAGGGACTGGATGGCCTCCTGCTCCGCGGCCACGTTCCATGCCTGATACTCCTCCTCCATCTGGGCCCCGCAGGTCTTCAGCACCTGCTGCAGATCCTCGGGCAGCTCAGCGAAGGAGGCCTTGTTCATCACCAGGCAGTTCACATCGCAGTAGAGAGGCTGGTCGATGATGTAGTCCACCACCTCGCCGTAAGCGCTGGAGCGCATCTGGGTGGGGCTGGACACGGAGAAATCGATCACGCCCGTCTCCAGCGACATGTAGACCTCGTTGGTGGAGACGTTGGTGATGGAGCTGCCCAGCTTCTGCAGCACCGCCACGCCGTTGGCGTTCTGGCAGCGGCCGATCAGACCGGAGAAGTCCGCCACGCTTTTGATCTCCTTCTTGGCCACGGCGACATACTGCATATCGGTCAGCATCATAGAGATGACCTCGCCGTCCCAGTCGGAGAACCAGCCCTCGGCCAGCAGCTCCTTCTCCAGCTCATAGGCCCTGCCGATATCGCCCACCACCAGGGGCACCGCCACCACGGCGGAGCAGGGCTCATAGCCGCAGTACTCCGTGCCGGAGATGACCATCATGTCCAGCGAGCCGTCCTTGGTCATTACCACGGCGTCGGCGGGAGATCCCAGAGTCAGGAAGTTCATGACCTCGATCTTCAGCCTGCCGCCGGAGGCCTGCTCCACATCCGCGGCGAAGTCGTTCATGAAGTTCATGGTGTCGCCGGGGAAGCTGCCCAGGCGGAGGGAATAGGTCTTGCCGTCATCCCCGGTGCTCTGGCTGCCCTGAGGCTCGCCGGAGGAAGACGGGCCGGGGTTTTTATCTCCGCCGCACGCGTACAGGCAAAGCAGCAGAACACAGGCCAGTACGGCCGCCAGGGCTGAGATGCGCTTTCTTTTCATGGTTCATTCTTCCTTTCCAAAGTTGCCCTGTCATGCGACTGATTTTTACCGCAAAACAGTCGGTTTTGTTATTATTCTCCCATTTTATCCCGCCATGTTCTGCATTTTCGCCAATTATCAGGGCTGTTGCCGCCATTATATCCGTAAAACCGACGGGAAGTATATAACCGTATTTTTATTTTATATCTCCTGTCTATATTGATTACGCGCTTAAAATCTGCTATAATCCGTTTCAGATAGATTTGTCCTCTGTTTTTATGTCTTTATTTTATCTCTGATCCCGGCATTTCCGTTTTTCTTTCATGTCAGGTCAAATTGCAGAAGGGAGGCCGCAGCCTATGGAGCTGCCCGATCATCTGGATACGCTGGAGGCACTCTCCTACATTGAGGGCATTCTGCGCATGACAGAGGTCTACCGGGACCCGCTGCCCCTTCAGCTCCTGGTCCAGGACCCGCAGATGGAGGAGATCATCACCAAGCACTTTGAATTCCGCAACGGCAGCGAGTTTCTCCGCGCATTTACCGGCGCCGACAGCTTTCACCGCATTCTGGACGACCGCTTTTCCGGCCGCAGCCTGCTGTTCCACACCCGGAAGCACCGGGGGGCGCACAGCCTGCCCAACACCCACCTGCTCCACTGCATCCGGGGCGGCTGCGTAGTGCAGGTGGAGCAGGGCGAGCCGCTCTATCTCCGCAAGGGGGACAGCTGCATCG
>CAKUHW010000149.1 GCA_934659415.1 uncultured Oscillospiraceae bacterium | reverse complement strand
CCCCAGCACACCGACAGCCAAACCGGCCAGCACCCTTTTCTCCATCCAGTAATGGCAGGTAAACAGGCCGCCTGTCAGACAGCCGCACAGGCAGGCGGCCACCGTTAGCTGCGGCGCACAGTCAGCCTGAAGCACTCCTCTGGAGATCGCACCCGCCCCCAGCAGCAGGAGAATCAGTACAAGTCCCAAAGCCAGCAGAACTCCGAAGATCAGCGCGGGAACAGGCCCGAGGCCATGCTCTGTCTTGCCGCCCTTATTCCGCATAAAAAGCACCTCTTCTCATATGGTGATACGACCATATGCCAAAGAGGTGCCTGTTATGTGCAAAATACGGGTTACTTGCTCTCCTCGTCGGTCTTCTTCTTTCCAAAGAGGCTCTTGCGCTCGGGCGCGGCGGCCTTGGCTGCGGCAGCCTGCGTCTCGTTCACGGACATAGCCCACTTCTTAAACTCAACGCGGACCCGATCAGCGCCGGTCTCCAGAACAAAGGTCTCCTCCTTCACCGCGCAGACCGTTCCGACAATGCCGCCGATCGTGGTGACCTCGTCACCGACCTTCAGCTTACTGCGCATCTCCTCCGCGGCCTTTTTCTTTTTGTTCTCGGGACGGATCATCAGAAAGTAGAAGATGGCGATCAGCACAACGATCATAATGATCGTGGAAGCGCCGCCGCCCAAAAGCCCGCCGCTCGTGCCGGTCGAAGCACTCAGCATAATGTTACCCAGCATTTTAATTCCTCCATGTGTATATGATGGCGCAAACGCACGGTCACATTATAGCGGCAAATCGCGCTGAACACAAGCCCCAATTTTCATTTTTTGCACAAAGAAAACACGCCTACGCCCGCTGCGCCAGCTTCTCCGAATATTCCGCCCGGAACTGAGCAAATGTACCGGCATCCAGCGCTTCACGGATACGCCGGACAAGCTCATTATAAAACCAAAGATTGTGCATAACTGCCAGACGCATGCCAAGCATCTCTCCCGCAGTAAACAGGTGCCGGAGATAGGCCCTTGAAAAATTCCGGCACACCGGACAGCCGCACTCCGGATCGACCGGCGCTGCGTCGGTCTTATACTTCTCGTTTTTGATATTCAGCGCCCCGCTCCAGGTAAACAGCTTTCCGTGCCTGGCATTGCGGGCCGGCATGACGCAGTCAAAGAAATCGACTCCCCGCGCCACAGCCTCAATTATGTTGGACGGAGTGCCTACGCCCATAAGATAGCGCGGCTTGTCCGCAGGCATGTTCGGCTCCACCGCATCAATGATCTCATACATGACCTCGGTGGGCTCTCCCACCGCCAGGCCGCCGATGGCATACCCGTCGCAGTCCACCTTCGCGATCTGCTGCATATGCCAGATACGCAGGTCCGGATAGGTGGCTCCCTGGTTAATGCCAAACAGCATCTGCCGGGGATTGACACACCCGGGCTGTGCGTTGAGTCTGTCGTGCTCGGCTTTGCAGCGCTCCAGCCAGCGGAGCGTGCGCTCGCAGGATGCCTTGGCATACCCATACTCCGCAGGATTCTCCACGCACTCGTCAAAGGCCATGGCAATATCGCTGCCCAGGTTGGACTGGATGCGCATGGATTCCTCCGGTCCCATAAAGATGCGGTGGCCGTCCAGATGGGACGCAAAGGTCACACCTTCCTCCGTGATCTTCCGCAGCCTGGACAGGGAAAATACCTGAAACCCCCCGGAATCGGTGAGCATGGGGCCGTCCCACCGCATAAACTTATGCAGCCCCCCCATCACCTTCACCACCTCATCCCCGGGGCGGAGGTGAAGATGATAGGTATTGGACAACTCTACCTGGCATCCGATCTTCTTCAGATCAAAGGCATCCAGTCCGCCCTTGATGGCGCCCTGCGTCCCGACGTTCATAAACACCGGCGTCTGTACCGTACCGTGGGCGCAGGTAAACTCTCCCCGGCGGGCCCGGCCCTCAACCCTTTTTACTTGAAACATATGTCACCTCTCGTAATCAGAAGAATGCAGAACATACACGCGGGTCGGTTCCACCGTTCCCGCTCTTGTTGTATAGAAAACGTTCTTTATATACTTGAAGCCGCTAACGCCAGGGACGCAGGAGCAGCCGTGGAGTCTCCAGACACAGGCCTGTAATATCAACAGGTGCATTCATACAAACGCAACCTCGAAATCACTCTGTCTTCCCCGTTTGGTTTCGGGCAGGTCAGGATATGAACATCGCATCACCAAAGGAGAAGAACCGGTACCTTTCCCGGACGGCTTCCTCGTAGGCTGCCAGCACATGCTCACGGCCGGCCAGCGCAGATACCAGCATGATCAGAGTGGATTCAGGCAGATGAAAATTGGTGATCAGAGCGTCCAGCACCTTAAAGCGGTAGCCTGGATAGAGCCAGCCCTCGCCTCCATGGTGCCATCCTCATTGGCCCAACTCTCAATGGTACGGCACGAGGTGGTCCCCACGCAGATGACCCGTCCCCCCGCCGCCTTTGTCTCATTGATCGTGTCAGCCGTTTCCTGGGAAATCACACAGTACTCGGAGTGCATCTCGTGCTCGTCAATATTTTCTGCCTTCACCGGACGGAATGTTCCAAGCCCTACATGAAGTGTAACACAGCACACCTTTACACCCATATCCTCCACCTGCTGCAGCAGCTCTTTTGTGAAATGAAGCCCCGCAGTTGGCGCAGCCGCTGAGCCCACCACTCTGGAATACACCGTCTGATATCTTTCTCCGTCTGCCAGTTCCGCCTTGATATAGGGCGGCAGCGGCATTTTCCCCAGATGATCCAGAATTTCAAGGAATATCCCTTGATAGGAAAAATGCACCAGACGGTTGCCGCCCTCCGTCTCACCCACGACTTCAGCGGTAAGCTCACCGGCCCCGAAGGTGACCACAGCGCCGGTATGAAGTTTCTTTCCCGGACGGACCAGGCATTCCCACGTATCATTGCCCCTGTCGATCAGCAGCAGCACTTCGCAGGCCCCGCCGCCCGCTCTTTTGCCGAGCAGACGTGCCGGCATCACCCGGCTGTCGTTGAGCACCAGACAGTCCCCCGGACGCAAAAGAGTCGGCAGATCATAAAAGTGCATATGTCGGACCGCGCCGGTCTGCTTATCCAGTGTCAGCAGCCGGGACCCATCGCGGCGCTCCAGGGGTGTCTGCGCAATGAGCTCCTGCGGAAGATCAAAATAGAAATCAGAAGTTTTCACGTTATTTTCCCACCGTAATCCCAGTATAGTAGAAGCACAGGATATCCTCATAACCGAGTCCCTGCTTCGCCATGGCGTACGCACCCCATTGGCTCATTCCGACATTGTGTCCGTAGCCGGATCCTGTGATCGTAAAACTCTCACCGCTGACCTCACCGCCGGTATCCAGAAGCTGTGTTCCATCCTCCGTAATGATATAGGCATCCCCGCTGACCGGGACAAGATTTCCGTCTCCGTCAATGGCGTAGAGACCCGAGAGATCAGGGAGCACAGTGTCCTCGTTGACCGGGATGCCGGAGGGCTGAGAACCGCCGAAGTCGTAATGATAGGACCGCAGGCTCAGCATCGTCACCATTGCCCGCGCAGTCAGGGTGTAATTTTTACCGTCTGCATCGGTAAACGTTACAGTCTTTGGGTTCCCAGTGTCTGTATAGGATGATACCTTCACAGACTTTATCGTTGCGCACTTATAGCCCTTTGCATTCAGCTTATCCGTCAAATCAGACGCAGAATAAGTCCTGGTCCAGTTGTAGCCTCCGATCTGGTCGGCCACCGTGGCCTCGTAGGGATCGATCACGCCGACCAGATACGGATATGTACTCTGGTTTCCGCCCCACACAGTGGAGGAGGCCTCGCTGGCGCCTCCGTTGCTGGAGTAGTAGAAGCAGGTCGCGATCTTCTCCCCATAGCGGGCGACCATTCCTCTGGTCTCATCCACGGCAGCGTCAGAGTTTTCATTGGCCCGCCCCAGCCCCAGATAGACCTGACAGCAATTTGTGTTGCACAGGTCAAAGTGATAGCCGCGGTGTTTTCCGTTCCGGCTGGCAAGGCTGTAGCTCCTGGCGCAAACGGCCTGGGCTTTCAGCGCGTCGGAAGGCCAGCTGGCGCTCATCTCGTAGGGCAGGATTCCCTTTACATAGTCGTCCAGGGCCACCATGTTCACAACGGTCAGCCCACCGCCGTTGATACGCTCATAGCGGAAGCCGCCATACCATCGGGTGTTTCTGAACCAGGTCACGCAGGTCTCCCCACCGTCCGA
>CAKUHW010000148.1 GCA_934659415.1 uncultured Oscillospiraceae bacterium | reverse complement strand
AAACACTTCTCAGGCCGCAAGTGTGCGAAATGTCGACGTCCTTAAGGAGACATTGCGTGCGCGCAGCGGACTGCAACCTACCCGTCAAAAAACGTCCTCTAAGTTTTTTGACGGCCTGAAGATCCCGGGGCTATGCCCCGGGATTTTGCGTTATAGATCTTATTCCGCCCGCCAGCGGTTCTCCAGTGCCAGCTCCGCCAGCAGCGGAAGCCCCGGGTGGACGGCTCCCCGGCGCCAGAGCAGGCTGAGAAAAACGCTGGGCATCCCCTCCACCGGAACAACGCACAGATCCGGCGGGATGATGACCTGTTCGGACAGCACCGTGACCCCCAGCCCGGAGCGCACCATGAGCAGGACGGTCTCCGGCAGGCGCTGCTCTGCCACCACGTTTGGGGTGACCCCCACCTCCCCGCAGCGGGTCAGGAAGGCCCTCCATACCGCAGGCTCCCCGGTGCAGCGGATCAGAGGAGCTGCGGCCGCGGACACCAGGTCCAGCGCCCCGGGGCAGTCCGCGGCACAGCCCCGCCCGGCGATGATGCACAGGCGGTCCTCGTAGAGGTTGCGGTATTCCAGCTCCGGCTCGCCGCCCCGGCCGTCGGTGACCAGAAGCCCCGCGTCCAGCTGGCCGGTCAGCAGAGCGGAGATCAGCTCCTCCTGCCCCATCCGGTGGATATCCAGAACGTAGGCGGGATACCTGGCGTGGAACCGCTGCACCAGGGCCGACAGGCCGAACACCTCAATGGCGCCGGTGTACCCCAGCAGCAGGGGCGTGGGGGCGGCGGCCTCCGACCGGGCGGCCTCCCGCACCTTGCGGCAGAGGCTCTTCTCCAGCGCCAGATAGCGTTTTCCCTCCTTGACCAGTACCTGCCCCGCGGCGGTCAGTTCCGCCCGGCGGCCGCTGCGGCGAAACAGAGGCGTCCCCAGCTGGCGCTCCAGCTCGCCGATCTGCTTGCTCAGGGCCGGCTGACTGATGTGGAGCGCTTCGGCCGCCCGGGTGAAGCTGCCTGCCTCCACCACGGCCAGAAAATATTCCAGATGGCGGTTGTTGAGCATAGGCTGCCCCACCTTTCTTCAAAGCGATCTTCAACGTGCCGGGCTCCTTTCCCGGGTCGGAGTCAAGTTCAATAAAATTATAGCCCGGCCCGGCGGCAAAGTCAACCGCCGGGCCGGAGCCGCGCAGGGCGGCCCGGAGACCGGGCCGCCCTGCGGTTTTTCAGTATACAATGTATTCCGGCTTGGGAGAGGGATAATCCCGTACCAGCTGCGCCCAGTCCCGGGGCAGCTTCAGCTTCACGGTGGCCGGGCCGCCATGGTCGCCGCCGCCCACCAGGGCGGAGCAGAAGCCCGCGCCCGCCACGCACACCAGCATGTGCTCCGCGCTCCAGTACTGGCGCATGGAAGCGCCGTCGTTCACCGGCAGCACCACGCCCCGCTCGTGGTGGTTGCCCCGCACCCAGTTCACCTTACTTTTGTCAGAGGGCTTGCGGGTGTACTCCACCACATACTCCATGAGCTTTTCCTTGCTGTAGCCGTCCGCCGCCAGCACCTTTGCGTGGCTCTCCGGGATAAGATAGCAGCAGCCGGGGTCAAAGCCCAGGTCGTTGCACACGCACATCCGCGGCAGCATGGTCTCCGTGGTGCGCTCGAAAAAGCCGTACCGCTCCTGGGGCCAGAACATGGTGACGGCGCTGTCCTCCGCCCCCAGCCCCTTCTGTACATGGATGGCGGGCCAGGGGCTGTGCTCCTCGTCCTCACCGATGCACATGCCCATTCTGCCCTCGTGGCCGATGCCCGCCAGATCCTCCAGTCCGGGGCGGCTGCCGGACAGGTTCAGAATCACATAGGCGATGGCCCGGCCGATGGCCGCGCTGGGGCGCGTGTACTGACTGAGCACCGCCGCCCCCGTCTCAATGCCGATGGCCTCCCGGATGGGACCGTTCACAATGGCCAGGGGCCCCCAGCTGCCGCGGCTGCTGGTGTAGCCCTCCAGATGGATGCAGGGGTCCGCCATGGCCTCCACCGCACCCAGCACCACCGGGAAGTAGGTGGGCAGGCAGCCGGCCATCACGGCATTCACGGCGATCTTCTCCACGGTGGCCTTGCCCAGCATGGGCGGCAGCTTGGCCACCACGTGCTCCGGCGGCAGGTCCGTGCCCCGCAGCATCTCGTCCACCGCCTCCCGGGTGGGCGGCACGATGGGGGCGCCGTTGGTCCAGCCGTGGTGATAAAACAGCGCGTTCAGCTCGTCCAGGGTGCCGGTGAAGGTCTCACCGGCCAGGGTGTTGTCCTTGTATACCGGGGTGCGCTCCTCCTCCGTGAGGGGGACGGTCAGCGCCTGCACGATCTCGTCCAGATGGGCCTCCAGCTGCGGGGTGATCTCCCGGTCGATGAAGCCCCGGTCCAGCACCGGGATGAAGGACAGATCCTTGATCTCCGTCAGCACATAGCGCAGGTGCGCCACCCCCCGGCAGGCCGCCCCCCGGATGGTGGTGCCCACAAAGTCCTTGTCGGACAGCATGACGCAGGGCTTGCCCCGCTTCTCCGCGAGAGCGGAATTGTAGGAGCAGAACAGGGCGCAGGAGCCCATATCCCCATAGCCGGTGATCACCGCGTCACACCGGGCCAGAAATTCCTCGAACACCGGCAGGAACTGCGGATCGTTGACGATCTCCGAGGTGTCCTTGGGATACTGGAGGTGCAGGAACCGGGCGGTGGGATAGCGCTTACCCAGCAGCCGGGCCGTCTCCCGCAGGATCACGGGATCGTGGTGCTTGAACTTTGCCAGCAGGCCGATGGTCTTGCCCTCCAGGGTGTCCAGCCGGGGGCTGAGGGCTGCGGCATCGGAATTGTCGATCTCACCCCAGGGGCTGAGAACAGTATAGGTCGTCATGGGTCTCCTCCTCAGAAGTCGGTGTTCTCCGGCAGATACGGCCCCCAGTTATAGATATTTGCGGAGCTGTACATACAGTCGGGATGATAGGTGTAGTAGCGGGGCGGTTCATCGGGGGTGATGCCGTGCATGGTCTGGATGCGCATGGCGTCCGCCTGGCGGACCCAGCCCAGCTCGTAGGGTGCCCTGGTGTAGGCGATCAGGTGGACCTTCAGCAGCTTCCACTCGCCGTCCAGCCGGATAAACTCATTTTCGTACTTGCCGGTGAACCACAGGGCGGTCAGGGTCCGCCGGTCGCAGGGGTACGGCGTGGCGGGCATGGCCCAGGGGCTGAGGATGTTCCAGTGCCCGTAGGCCCGGTCCCTCCGGTCGTTGATCAGGATATTGGGCGTCATGCAGTGGTGCAGGCCCATATAGCCCTTCTTGTCCTGGGGGCTCTGCATGTAGTCGTGCAGGGCCTGCATATAGGTCCGCACATGCTCCGGCCCCAAGTAGGCTCCGCTCTCCATGTACTCAAAGCGCAGCTCGGGATGGGTGTTGGCCATCAGCGTTTCAAAGCTGGACATATAGTCCATGCGGTGCACGTTTTTGATATAGCGCGCCATCAGCAGTTTGATCTCGCTGACGTCCGCCGCCCAGGTCAGTTGGTCTCTCATGCTCCGCCCTCCTCAAAATTCGCCTTCGTCCGGCAGGAAGGGGCCCCAGGTGTGCGCGCCGCCGCCGGAATAGACGTTGTCCGGATGATAGGTCACCACCCGGGAGGGCTCGTCCGGGTAGGTATGGTAGTCGTGGGTGATGCGCCGCGCCTCCGCCTGCCTGATCCAGCCCTCGTCATAGGGCGGGCGGGTGAAGGCGATCACCCGGTTCTTCAGGATCTTCCACACGCCGTCCACTTTGACGTACTCGTTGTCATACCGACCGATGAACCAATAGGCCGTCATTTTCCGCTCGTCCCCGGGGTAGACGGACACGTCCATCCCGTGGGGCGCAAAGGCGTTGAACTGGCCCCGGGCCCGCGTGCCGTCCTTGCTGACGACGATATTGGGCGTCCACAGGTCGATCACGCCGAACCAGCCGTGCTTGGACACGGGGCTTGCCATGAAGCCGTCGCACTGGTGCATGAACGCCGCTGTGCGCGCCCCCTTGTACGCGCCGCCCTCTACCATCTCGAAGGAGAGCTCCGGATCGTCCACGGCGAAGAGCTTTTCCAGCATGTCCGTCATGGAAAAGGCATCCAGCAGAGTGATGTACCGGGACTGGAGCATCTCGATCTCCTGGATGTCCGCCGCGCGGCGGATGCGTTCCATGGTCTGCGTGTCCTCCGTGTATTCCGCCTGGGCCGGGCTCTCTCCGGGGCACCGATCGGGCAGGTGGGTCC
>CAKUHW010000147.1 GCA_934659415.1 uncultured Oscillospiraceae bacterium | reverse complement strand
ATCAGCAGCAGCCAAGCGGTCCACACCGGGCAACACCTCCGCCCAACTGTATGCGTAAAGCGCCTGTCCCTATTTTAGTTTGATCTGTCCTCCGCCAACGGCACGGCGCATTGCCGTTCCCGGTGCAGTCTGCTGTGCAGTACCAGAATCAAGGTCTCACCCCCGGCCGCCAGGACCGCCGCGGCCAGAAAAGCCGGCTGGCAGCGCCCCATACCGGCCCGGATACGGTTCATAAGCATCGGTCCCAGCAGCCCCGCTAAAGCAAATCCGATAAACATGATCCCGTAATTGACGCTGTTGCCGCTCCTGCCGAAGCGCGCGGCGGTAAAGCCCGGATAAACGCCCATGATACTGCCAAAGGAAAAGCCTACCGCCCCCAGACTCGCGCCGGTCAGCCAAAGGCTTTTGCCGCCGGAAAGGAAGAGCAGAAGGTTTGCCCCGCAAGAGAGAAGCAGGGTGAGACGCAGCGTTCCGGTTGCGCCCAAACGGTCTGAAAGCGCGCCGGAGGCCAATCTGCCAAGGGCATTGAACAGTGCAACGGCGGACACCATCAGCGCGCTGCCTGTCACACCCAGTCCCATCAGCTCCTGCGCCAGCTGTGACGCCTGGGAAATAACCATCATGCCTGCAAAGGCGCCGCAGGTCAGCGCCAAAAGCATAAGATAGAATTCAGGCTCCCGCAGCATTTCATTCCAGCGCAGTTCGCGGTCTTTCCCCCCGTTCCGCGCTTCCTCGGGCCTTGCTGCCGAAAACTCCGCCGGGCACGGGCAGATTACAAGTGCAGACGCGCAGAGGATGGCCGACATCACAGCGCCGATGATCCAAAAGGCTGCATTTACCCCATAAGATCGCGTCAGAGCCGCCGCTGCCGGAGGCACGATCATGGAACTTGCTCCATAGCAGGCGGTGATCACGCCGCCCGCCAGACCCGCCTTGTCCGGGAAAAATTTCACTGTATTGGACACCGTCACACCGTAGATCAGTCCCACTCCAAGGCCAACGCCCAAGCCGTAAGATACGATCAGTATCCAAATGTTCCGGACAAATCCGGACCCGATCATGCCTCCGCCGAACAGCAGGCCACCCAGCAGCAGCACCTTTTTCGGTCCGAGTCTGTCATTTACCGCACCTCCGACGATCATAGTGACCGGTCCTACCGCATTGGCCACAGTAAATACCATCGCCAGGCTGTCCACAGGCGCTCCCATACATTCGGCAAGCCACTCGGCCATCGGCCCGGAAAACGCACTCCAGGCATAGAGCGACCCGATGCATAGGGTGACGAAGCAGCTGGCAGCCAGAATGACCCAGCGATTAGCGGGCTGTGTTTTCATAGTATTTGCTCCTTTGTGCTTTGAATTAACGATAATTTTCTCACAAATCCCCAACACGACACTGAGCCGCCCGAAACCGGGCGGCTCAGTCAGCACGTCAAAGGGCGCAGCGGCACTTTTGACAAGCTTATTATTCTATCTTTTCAGCTTCTGTCCTTCCTGAGTTCAGCCGTGAGGACAGGCAGGACCTCAAAAAGATCGCCCACCATACCGTAGTCGGCAACCTCAAAAATGGGGGCGTTGGGGTTGGAGTTGACGGCAATGATGCACTCGCTGTCCTGCATCCCTGCCTTGTGCTGGATCGCCCCGGAGATACCAAGCGCTATATAGATGCGGGGGCGGACAGTCTTGCCGGTCTGTCCCACCTGATGGTCGGCGGTGATCCATCCGGCATCCACCGCCGCGCGGGACGCGCCCACCACACCGCCCAGGGCATCTGCCAGCTGCTGGGCCAGGTCCAGACCGGTCTTGACATCCTTGCTGATACCATAGCCCACAGCCACCACTACCTCGGCCCCGATAAGGTCCACCGCGGCCTTGGCCTCCTTCACCACCTCCAGCACACGGGTCTTGAGGTCGTCTTCCGTCAGGGAGACGGCACAGCGCTCCGCCCGGCAGGCGTCGGCCCTGGCCTCGTCAAAGGGGGCGCACTTCATCACACCGGGGCGGACAGTGGACATCTGGGGGCGAAAGCGGGGGCAGATGATGGTCGCCATCAGGTGGCCGCCGAAGGCGGGGCGGGTCATTTTCAGGCCCCGGTCCGTCTCGTCCCACTTCATACCGTCCACGTCCAGAGTGGAAGTGGACTTCAAAAATTCCCGGTACTTGGCCACGTCCACGTCCAGATGGGTGCAGTCTGCGGTGAGACCCGTATGCAGCCGCGCAGCGCACCGGGGGCCCAGATCCCGACCCAAATTGGTGGCCCCGATGAGGAAGATCTCCGGCTTTTTCTCCATTACGATGTCACAGATGACTTTGGTGTAGGCGTCAGTAGTGTAGTCCCGCAGCAGGGGATGCTCACAAACGTATACCCGGTCGGCGCTGTAGCCGCCCAGTTCCCTGGCCAGGGGCTCCACCCCGTCGCCCAGCAGCAGGCCGCACAGCTCCACCCCCAGGTCGTCCGCCAGCTTACGGCCCTCGGAGAGCAATTCAAAGTCCGTGGGATTCAGCGCGCCGCCCCGCTGCTCGCAAAAGACCCAGACACCCCGAAAGGCGCCGGCATCGGTATTCATAAATGTCGCCATATTCCACTCCTCCTTACACGATATGCTTTTCCGTCAGCGCGGCGAGCAGAGCGTCCACCATGCTCTGGGCGGAGCCCTCCAGTATGACGCCCGCACCCTTCCCCGGCGGGGAGAAGGACTTGTACACATTGGTGGGAGAGCCTTTCAGACCGATGGTATCCGGCTCGATGAGGGGTTCATCCTTCAGCGTCTCATAGCTGTATACTGTGTAGGGCTTTTTATCGCACTCCAGGATACCCTTCACTGTCATATACCGGGGAGTGTTCAGTTCCTTAATACAGGTGATGAGGCAGGGCGTGTGGGTCTGGACGGTCATATACCCGTCTTCCAGCATCCGCTTCACCGTCACCGTACTGCCCTCCAGCCGGAGGTCGGCGGCATAGGACACCTGGGGGATGCCCAGCTTTTCTGCGATCTGGGGACCCACCTGGGCGGTATCTCCGTCAATAGCCTGCCGGCCGCAGAAAATGATGTCATCCTCACACAGGCCATAGTGCCGGATAGCTCCTGCGATGATCTGGGAGGTGGCAAAGGTATCCGACCCGCCGAACTCCCGGGCGGAGATGAGCACCGCCTCGTCGCAGCCCATGGCCAGCAGTTCCCGCAGCATTCCGGCCGCCGGAGCGGGGCCCATAGACATCACCACCACTTTTGCCTCAGGGTTGACATCCTTCAGGGCCAGGGCGGCTTCCACAGCATTCAGGTCATCCGGGTTAATGATGGTGGCCATGGAAGCCCGGTCCATGGTGCCGTCGGCCTTCACCGCCACCTTGCCGGAGGTGTCCGGCACCTGCTTGACGCAGACAATGTATTTCATATATCCGTCCCCTCCTTATTTCAGCAGGCTGCCCGAAATGACCATCTGCTGCACCTGGGAGGTGCCCTCATAGAGGGAGGTGATCCGGGCGTCGCGGTAGAAGCGTTCCACCTTGTATTCCTTGATGTAGCCGTAGCCGCCGTGGATCTGGACCGCCTTGTAAGCCACCCGGTTGCACATCTCGGCGGCATACAGCTTGCTCATGGCGCACAGCTTGGCACTCTCCGGGTCGCCGGTATCCTTGCGCACGGCGGTGGAGTAGATCAGCTGACGGGCGGCCTCGATCTCGGTGGCCATGTCGGCCAGCATGAAGCTGATGGCCTGGAAAGAGGCAATAGGCTTTCCGAACTGCTTGCGCTCCTTGGCGTACTTCACCGATTCCTCCAGGCAGCCCTGGGCAATGCCCAGCGCCTGGGCCGCCATGCCCAGGCGGCCGCCGTCCAGAGTCTTCATGGCGGTAGCGAAGCCCTTGTGCAGGGGGCCCAGCAGGTCGCTTTTATGGACGCGGACGTTCTCCAGAATAATGTCACTGGTGGGGTAGCCCTTGATGCCCATTTTGTTCTCCGGCTTGCCGCAGGACACGCCGGGCAGCTTCATGTCCACGATGAACATGGAGATACCCTTGGAGCCCCTCTGGCTGGGATCGGTCTTGGCATAGACGATGGCATAGTCAGCGAAGGGAGCGCCGGAGATGAAGGTCTTGCGGCCGTTCAGCACGAAGCAGTCCCCGTCCTCTGCGGCGGTGGTGGTGGTCCCGCCGGCGTCAGAGCCGGCCCCCGGCTCGGTAAGGGCAAACACGATGATCTTCTCCCCCTTTGCGCAGGGGGTGAGATACTTCTGCTTCTGCTCCTCAGTGCCGCAGAACATCAGTGGGCCGCCC
>CAKUHW010000146.1 GCA_934659415.1 uncultured Oscillospiraceae bacterium | reverse complement strand
CTCTGGGCGTGTATCTGCCCCTGATCACCACCAACTGCGCGGTGCTGGGCGTGTGCATCAACAATGTGGACTCCTATCTGGGTGCGGGGGCCTCCTTCGGCGCCAGCTTTGCGCAGGCCTTGTTCAACTCCTTCGGTTCCGGTCTGGGCTTCCTGCTGGCCATGGTGCTCTTCTCCGGCGTGCGCGGCCGCATCGAGGACAACGACGCCCCCGCCGCCTTCAAGGGCCTGCCCATCACGCTGATCGCCGCCGCCATCCTGTCCGTGTCCTTCTTCGGCTTCTCCGGCGTGATCGAGAACCTGTTCGGTTAAGGAGGACGCTGCTATGAACGGAATTGTGATCGCAATCATTGTGGTAACTGTGATCGGCCTCATCTGCGCCGTGGTGCTGGCTGTGGCCTCCAAGGTCATGGCCGTGCCCGTGGACGAGCGCATCCCCGCCGTGCGGGAGTGCCTGCCCGGCGCCAACTGCGGCGGCTGCGGCTTTGCCGGGTGCGATGGCTACGCCGCCGCTCTGGTGGAGGACCCCACCCTGCCCCTGAACCTGTGCGCCCCCGGCGGCGCTGCCGCCGCGGCGCAGCTGTCCTCCGTGCTGGGCCGCTCCGCCGGTTCCGTAGAGGCCAAGGCTGCTGTGGTCCACTGCAAGGGCGACTGTAACGCCACCTCCAACAAAATGGACTATGCCGGCATCCAGAGCTGCAAGGCCGCCAAGCTCCTCTTCGGCGGCCCCGGCCAGTGCACCTACGGCTGCATGGGTCTGGGCGACTGCGCCAGGGCCTGTCCCTACGGCGCCATCTGTCTGGAGAACGGCATCGCCCATGTGGACGTGCGTAAGTGCGTGGGCTGCGGCGCCTGCGCCAAGGTCTGCCCCAACCATGTGATCAGCGTGCTGCCCGTGTCCGCCCCCGTGAAGGTGGCCTGCTCCAACAAGGATAAGGGCCCCGTGGTGCGCAAAAAGTGCACCGCCGGCTGCCTGGGCTGCGGTATGTGCATGCGCAAGTGCCCCAGCGGGGCCATCACCGTGGTGGACAATCTGGCCGTTATCGACTACGACAAGTGCACCGGCTGCGGCACCTGCAAAGAGTGCTGCCCCGCCAAGTGCATCGTGTAAACACAAGAGCACAGGAAAAGGCAGTGCCGAATCGGCACTGCCTTTTCTCATCTTATTCGGTCCGGCCCGACCCGGCAGGGGAGGCGCCGGAGTAATCCACACAGGGGGGATAGAGCGCCCCGTCCCAGGCGAAGCCGAGAGCGGTCAGCTCTTCGTCGGTGTAGAGGGGCAGCTGCCAGCCCTCCGCCCTGTCCGGGTCCGGGCGCAGATCCCGGGGGAGCAGGTGGCGGAAGCCGGAGGGAGTGGACACGATGAGCCACAGCTGGGAGGCAGAGTGGTCTGTGGCAGGCTGGGCGGAGATGCCCGCCCGGCGGCAGAGAGCCTCCATGGCCAGCAGAACGCCCAGATCGTTGGCGGCAGTCCCCTCCAGAGCCTCCAGAGGATCCTCACTGCCGCCGGGGTCATAGCGCAGCGCGCCGGACAGCAGGGCCCCCAGGGTGGACACGTCCCAGACCGTCTCTCCGTCCTCCGGGCGGTCGAGCAGCGCGTCGCAGACCTCCGCCAGCTGCGCGGCGTACTCCAGCCGTTCCGCCGCTGTCTTCTCCCACAGCAGCTGGAGCTCCGCCACCCGTTCGCTGCCGCTCTCCGGATAGAGGGAGACCGAGACCGCGGGGTGGGCGGCGGCCGATGCCGGGTCGGCGTAGACGGCCAGGCGGAGCAGGGTGGTCAGCTGCTGGAGGGAGCCGTCGCAGCCGGTGAGATACAAAACGCGCTGGCTGCGCTGGTATTCCACCATGTCCCGCAGCTGCTCCTGCAGCGCGCTCAGCCCGTCGGTCGGGATCATGGCGGCGATGGCCTCGGCGGTGTGGGCATAGACGATGCGGGCATCCACCTCGTAGTAGGTGAGGATGCGTGTGCTCTCGCAGCTGATGGCGCGCACCGCGTAGGCGCCCAGAGGGTCACGGAAGCGGACGGCGGTGCACGCGGCGGCCAGGTCCTCATCCACCACGCCGGTGTAGTTGTACAGCCGGATGGTCCCATAGGGCTCGTGGGCCCGCACCAGCTTCATCACGCACTCCAGCAGCTCCTGATAGTTCTCCGCCCGCAGGGCAGAGGCGTCCTCGGCCTCCGAGGTGTCCGTATGGGAGGTGTGGGAGCTGTAGCCGCGCTCCAGCATGGAGGCGCAGCCGGTGAGCAGCAGCAGAATGCACAGCACGGCGGCCGGCAGTGCCTTTTTCAAGGGCGTTCCCCTCCTTTTTCGGACAGTATGGGTCACAGTCCGTCCTTTTTATAGCTCTGGAAGCCGTCGCCCAGCACCTCGTGGGCGTCGCAGACAATGAGAAAGGCATCCGGGTCCAGCTCCTTGACCACCGAGCGGATGACGGCGATCTCCCGCTGCTTGAAGGCGCACATGAGTACCTTCTTGGGGCTGCCCGTGTAGGCTCCCTCGCCGTGGAGAATGGTGACCCCCCGGTCCAGCTGGTTGACGATGGCCGCGCAGATCTCATCCTCTCTGTCGCTGATGATATAGGCTACCTTAGCGGTATCCAGTCCGTAGAGCACCAGGTCCATGGCCTTGGTGGAGATATACACGCCGATGAGACCGTAGAGCAGAGTGGTAAGGGCCTGAAAGGCCACCGCCGTGGCCACGATGACCACCAGCTCCACCCCCAGCATCAGCTTGCCCATGGGCAGCCACTGGAATTTCAGCTTCAGGAGCCGGGCGGCCAGGTCGGTGCCGCCGGTGGTGGCGCCCTGCTGGAACACCACGCCCAGGGACAGCCCCATGAGCAGTCCGCCGAAGATACAGGCCAGCAGCGGGTCCATGGGCTGCCAGTCCGCCAGGGGGGTCAGCAGGTCGATGAACACCGAGCCCATGGCCATGGCGTACAGGGAGGACACCAGCAGGTGCCCGCCGATAAGCTTCCAGCCCAGGAAAAAGAGGGGGATATTCAGTACGATGGTGGCCACGCCCACAGGGATGGCGGGAATGAAATGGTTGATGATCTGGCACACGCCGGTGAGGCCGCCGAAGGCGATGCCGTTGGGGTCGAAGCACCAGACATAGGAGAGGGCGTAGGCCCCGCAGGCCAGGGTGATCAGAAGGTAGGCGCGCAGCTTTCCCGCGATTCCGTTTTTCATAGGCGCTCCCCTTTCGTTACAGCAGAGTCATCTGGGTCTCGCCCCGGTCGGCCTCCCGGAGCAGCGCTCCGGCAATGGGCAGCGAGCGGGCCCGGTACCGGGCGGGATCCACGATGGTAGTGGCGGCCAGGGGTCTGGCCCATTCCACCTGATAGCGGGGCTTGAGGGTCATCAAGTTGACGCCCTGGGTGTTCCGGGTGGTCTTCGGGGTGAGGGAGGCGGTGTGGAAGATCATGCAGCGCCCCTCGGTGGAGCAGACGGCCATCTCCGTATCCTCCGTGAGCAGCATGGCGCACACCAGGGGAGACTTGTCGGAATAGGCCCCGGTAAGGCGCTTGCGGCGGGTCTGGGTCTGATAGGCAGACAGCTCCACCCGGGCGGCCTTGCCGTTGGCGAAGAAGAAGAGCAGATTGGCGGAGTAGTCCCCCGGGCAGCAGGCCCACAGGAATTTCTCCTCCGGGTCCATGCCCAGCTTGGCGGGGAGGTAGTCCCCCAGCAGGCTGGCCTTGCTGTCGTCAAAGTCGGCCAGCCGGGCTTTATAGCACTGCTGCCGGTCGGTAAACACCAGCAGCTCGTCCCGGTTGGTGCCCTCCCACTGGAGGAAGGGGGCGTCCCCCTCCTTGTATTTCTGCTCCCCGCTCATGCGCAGGGACTGGGGAGTGATCTTCTTGAAGTAGCCCTCCCGGGAGATAAAGACGTTCACCGGGTAGTCGGGGATCTCCTCCGCGGCGGCCCGGTCCGCCTGGGCGGCAGGCTCGTAGTCGTAGACGATCTCGGTGCGGCGGGGCTGATCGTACTTCTTTTTCACGTTCTCCAGCTCGTCCCGGATGACGGCCTTGATGCGGCGGGGGGAATCGATCAGGTCCCGCAGGTCGGCGATCTCCCCGGAGAGGGAATCCACCTCGGCCACCCGCTTGAGGATATACTCCCGGTTGAGGCTGCGCAGCTTGATCTCCGCCACATACTCCGCCTGGACCTGGTCGATGCCGAAGCCGATCATCAGGTTGGGCACCACTTCGCTCTCCGCCTCGGTCTCCCGGATGATGCGGATGGCCTTGTCGATGTCCAGCAGGATGCGCTTCAGGC
>CAKUHW010000145.1 GCA_934659415.1 uncultured Oscillospiraceae bacterium | reverse complement strand
AAGATTCTGCACAATCTCTGAAAAATGTTTTGCTGATCCGGCTGGCTTTCCCGCAGGGGTTGTTGTATAATCCGTGGTAGTGTCCTTACCCTCGTTTGACAAGGAGTGATCCGACATGGACCAGACCACCAAAAGCTGCCGTGAATTTGTGGATCTGCTGGCCTCATCCGACCCTGCCCCCGGCGGAGGCGGCGCAGCGGCGCTGGCCGGTGCACTGGGCACAGCACTGGGCAGTATGGTCGGTGCGCTGACCGTCGGCAAAGAAAAGTACGCAGCCGTGGAGCAGGAGCTTCGCGCTCTTATGGATAGCTGCGCCCGCCTCCAGACTCAGCTGCTGGACCAGGTAGCTGCTGACGCAGAGGGTTTTCTGCCCCTGGCCGAAGCTTACCGCATTCCAAGGGATACGCCGGGCCGGGCTCAGGCGCTGGAGCGCGCCGCACTTGCCGCCTGCGCCGCGCCGGTCCGCGTGATGGAGCTGTGCTGCAGAAGTCTGGATGCCGTTTCTGTTTTCGCGGAAAAGGGCTCTCCTCTGGCGGTATCCGATGCCGGGTGCGCTGCGGTCCTGGTGGAAGCATCGCTCCGGGCTGCTGCGTTGAATGTTTTTATCAACACAAGGTCCCTGCGGGACCGGGCGCAGGCCGATGCACTGAATGCCCGCTGCCTGGATATGCTGGAGCGGTATTGTCCCCTTGCCGAGGGCATATTCGGCTCCGTGCTGGAAAAAACTCTGTCCTGAGGTGCTGTACAATGGCAAAATTACTGCTTGGAAAAGAGGTCGCCGCTGCGATCGGCACACGTCTTGCCGGCAGGGTATCCGCGCTGCGTGATGCGGGAGTCTCTCCCGCCCTGGCCGTCATCCGCTGCGGCGCAGACCCCGCCGATCTCTCCTATGAAAAAGCTCTGGAGGCACGGGCGGCCGCTGTCGGTGTGACGGTACAAAAGCTTCTTCTGCCGGAGAATGCCTCCCGGCAGTCGCTGCTGGACACGATCGATGCCGTAAACGCCGACTGTGCCATTCATGGCTGTCTGCTGTTTCGCCCCCTACCGGCACATCTTGCAGCCTGTCAGGATGAGATCTGCGGCCGCCTTCTCCCGGAAAAGGATGTGGACTGCATGACCGACCTGTCCCTTGCCGGGGTGTTTTCCGGAAAAAAGCTGGGCTTTCCCCCATGTACACCTCAGGCCTGCATGGAAATTCTGGCACACTACGGTATTGACTGCAGGGGGCGGCGTGCAGTGGTCATCGGCCGCAGCCTTGTCGTCGGAAGGCCCGCGGCTATGATGCTCCTTGCGGAAAATGCCACCGTGACCATTTGCCATACGGGCACGGCGGCTCTTCCTGAGATCACCCGGCAGGCGGATATTGTTCTCACTGCGGCCGGAGCCCTTGGCAGTCTGACGAGAGACTGTGTCCGCGCCGGTCAGACGGTCATTGATGTGTCCGTCAACTGGGACCCGGGCAGGCGAAATGCCCGCGGCGGCTTGGGCAGCCTTGCCGGTGACGCTGTATTTGATGAGATCGAGCCGATCGTGGCGGCCATCACACCTGTCCCCGGCGGCGTGGGGGCCGTTACCTCCGCTGTTCTCATGGAGCACGTAGTGCAGGCGGCCGAGCGCGCGCTGGGCGTTTGACTGCGGGGCCTGTCCCCTCCCCTCTTGACAGAGGGAGTATGATAGGAACGGATCAAAAAATCAGATCAGGCAGAGTAGGAAACAGTGCGTCAGGCAGGAACAGGCCAACCGGCCTGCCCTGTTGCCAGTGCCGTCCGGATGGGAAGTTGCCGGCGGACGAAGGGGCCGATTGTGCTCCGCGATACTGTCTCCGCTTCCGCTGCCACAAGAGGGGCTGCCCGGCTCCTTTCGTGGCATCTGCCGCGAAAGGAGCTTTTTCTATGAACAACGAAAGAACCCGCCGGCTTGCCCTCACCGGCATGCTGGCCGCCCTGTGCGCCGTACTTGGCTATGTCTCCCTCGACCTTGGAAACCTGAAATTCACATTTGAGTCGCTCCCTATCCTTCTGGGGGCGCTGCTCTTCGGCCCGCTGGATGGGTTTGCCGTTGGCGCTGTGGGTACGTTGATCTACCAGCTGCTGCGCTACGGCATCAGCGCCACCACTCTGCTCTGGATCGCCCCGTATGCCCTTTGCGGTCTGCTGGCCGGGCTCTGGGCCAGGGCCCGCTCCTTCTGCATGGGCCGCGCCGCAGTTCTGGCCCTGGTGATCAGCAATGAGCTGCTCATCACCCTGCTGAACACGGGCGTTATGTACCTGGACAGCAAGATATACGGCTACTATTCCTTTGCCTATATCTTCGGAAGCTTCTTTCTCCGCATCGGCATCTGCGTGGTGAAGGCAGCCGCCTTTGGCGTACTGCTCCCCGTCCTGCTGCCTCCTCTGCGCAGGGCGCTGCGCCGCCCCGGCGCCGCCCCGGAGAAATAGCAGATGGGCTGTACAGCAAGACAGGGAGGTATTCGTTATGACAGAAGCTGAAGCTGTCTCCTACATTGAGACCTATACCTGGAGCACGACCCGCCTGGGGCTGGAGCGCACCAGGGAGCTGCTTTTTCGCCTGGGGGATCCGCAGAAAAGGCTGAAATTCATTCACGTGGCGGGTTCCAACGGAAAGGGCAGCACCTGCGCCATGCTGGAGTCTGTCCTCCGCTCCGCGGGGTACCGCACAGGACTCTATATCTCCCCTCATCTCCAAAGCTTTCGGGAGCGATTCCAGATCAACGGCGTCCCCGTACCCGGGGAGCGGTTCGCCGCCGTGACGGAGCGGGTGCGCACCGCCGCAGAGGGAATGGCGGACCATCCCAGCCAGTTTGAGCTGTCCACCGCTATTGCGATGCTGTGCTTTCTGGAGGAGGCGTGCGAGATCGTGGTGCTGGAGGTGGGCCTGGGCGGCGCGCTGGACTCCACCAACGCCATCGGCGCCCCCGAAGCGGCCGTCATTACCAATCTAGGGCTGGAGCACACAGAGTACCTGGGCAGCACCATTGAAGAGATCGCTGCCGCTAAGGGCGGAATTATCAAGGCTGGCTGCGCTTGTGTCTGCTATGACAGCGAGCCGGCCGCCCTGGCGGTGATCAAGGAGATCTGCACCAGACAAGGTGTTACGCTTTACAAATCAGATCCGGGCAGTCTTCGTCTTCTCGGGCAAAGCCTGGAAGGCCAGCGGGCAGCCTGGAAAGGGCTGCGCTTTACCATTCCGCTGCTGGGAATGCATCAGCTCCACAACGCAGCTGTCGCTCTGCGTACTATAGAGGTCCTGCGGCAGCGCGGGTGGCGTATTCCGGACAATGCGGTCTGTACCGGGCTTGCCAGCGTACGCTGGCCTGCCCGGTTTGAGGTACTCAGCCTTGACCCTCTTTTCATTCTGGATGGCGGACACAATCCCCAGTGCGTCCGGGCACTGGTGCGCTGTCTGGAGGAATATCTTCCCGGACAGCGGTTTACCTTTCTCATGGGTGTCCTGGCGGACAAAGACTACTCCGCGATGTTGGACAAGGTCTTCCCAAAGGCGGCAGGCTTTGTGTGCATCGCGCCGGACAGTCCAAGAGCTCTGCCTGCGGAGACTCTGGCGGGACTCATCCGGAAGCGCGGTGCAGAGGCCGTCGTCTGCGCTTCTCCGGAGGATGCACTGAGTGCCGCACTGGCGCAGAAGAGGCCGGTCATTGCCTTCGGCTCCCTTTACATGGCAGGAGCGCTGCGCACCTGCTTTCCGGCCTGCTGTAAAAAAATACTGAGAGAGAAATGTCTGACCGCCCGGCGCGCGCTCGCGCCCGTGGTCCGCGCCCGGGCCTGTTTGGCCATCTGCCGCCGGTTGGAGCAGCTTCCGGAGCTTCAAAACGCACACACCATTCTGTCCTACCGCGCCCTCTGGGATGAGGCCGACCTCAGCGCCTTTCATGTGTGGGCCAGAGCCGCGGGCAAACGCCTCGCTTTTCCTCTTCTTCTCGGGCAGGGATGTATGGAGGCTGCCATTCCCCTGGACGACGATGGCTGGGGAACGGACCGATACGGGATCGCCGCCCCGCTGCCGGGCCGGTCCACTGTGGTCCCGCCTGAGGAATTGGATGCAGTGCTCCTCCCCTGCGTGGGCGCTGACCGCTCCGGCGGCCGGCTGGGCCGTGGAGGCGGATATTATGACCGGTACCTGCCGCGGTGCCCGCAGGCCGCGCACATTTCGGCCGCCTTTTCGGTCCAGCTGCTGGCCGATATTCCCCTGGAAGCCACGGACTGCCCGGTCGATGCGATCGTAACAGAGAGCACGGTTTTCCGT
>CAKUHW010000144.1 GCA_934659415.1 uncultured Oscillospiraceae bacterium | reverse complement strand
GCAGTGGAGTGCTCCTCTGCCAGAGCGCATATTTCGCAGATGATACGGTCCCCGCGGGAAAGGGATACCGCTGTGTCATGGCCGACCACAAAATTTATGCCATGAAAGCCCTGCAGAAACGCCTCGCCGAAGATAACGACATCCGCCTTTCCGGCACATTTTTCAAGCGTATCAGCAAGGACCGCCTTATTATACCCGATATCTTCACTGATAAACCCGGCGGCTGCAAGCGCGCACCTCATCCTCATCGCCTCCGTGATCCCGATCTGTTTACAAGTTCAGTCTGCGCTTCCGCAGCCCGATGGCCTGCACCGGGCACTTCTTCGCGCCCAGCCCGCAGCCGACGCAGCGGTAAATGGGAGACGATTTACAAATGCCGTTCCGGCGGCACTTCCAGCTCGATGCGTCTGTTCAGCTCCCACAGCGCGGTTTTGTTGCTGTCGTATTTCAGCACCGCCCGGGCGCGCTCATACGGCATCCATTCACACACGGTGTGCTCGTGGGACAACTGTATCATCGAGGGGCTTTCGACCTTTACTGCGAAGGCATATTCCGGGATGACAAAACAGTCCCTGCCCCACATGGCCTCCGCATTTCCGAAGCAGTCAGCCGGTATACTGCAGCAGGTGTCAAGCGCCCTGCAGCCGCACGCCGCAGGAATGCCCGCCTCTTCAAAGGCCTCCCGCTTTGCGGCATCCAGGATGGAGGCGTCGCTGTCCTCGCCGCCGCCTGCGATGAACTGCCAGATGTCCATATCGCTGCGCCTGAATACGCAAAACTGCGCCCGACCGTTCTCTATACAATATGGGATGACCAGGACCTGATACTTTGCCCGCGCCATGGCGCACCGTCTCCTCTTACGCGTAAGATAGCTTCATTATGGTTCTCTCTATGTCTCTGCGGTCCGATCTGAAAACAGCTCAGTAGGCGATGCGCACCGCGCCGGGCAGGGCGCGTACCAGGGTGTCCCGGCGCTGGCCGCCGAACTCGCCGTCCACCGTCCAGGCCAGGGGCTGGTCACAGTGGAAGGTGATCTCCCGGGCGGTAAAGGCCTCCACCGTGCCGGAGGAGGGGAACTTCATGGCTGTGACAGCGGAGATCACCGCAGGCCAGTCCGCCAGGCTTTGAAATCTGCGCACCAGCATGACCTCAAAGAGACCGTCGTTCAGACTGACCGTGTCCTTGGGCAGACGCATCACGCCGCCCACCGACAGGGTATTGCCCACCATGCCGTAGATGAAATCGCCGGTGATGACCTTTCCGCCGTCTGTCGTCACCGTCATGGGATAGCTGGGGACGTTGGTCAGCTGGCCCGCGCCCTCCAGCACATAGGAGAAATGCCCCAGCAGGTTTTTCATGGACTGCGGGGTGGAATAGGAGACCTCGGTGAACAGGCCAAAGGCGGACACATAGGTGAAGGCGTGTTCGGCGCTGCGCCCGATATCCACCGGCCGCCCCTCTCCCGCGCAGGCCAACCTGGCCAGGGCGCGGATCTCCTTGGGCAGGCCCAGGCTCCGGGCAAAGTCGTTGGTGCTGCCCATAGGCAGATAGCCAAGTACGGGGCGGTTCTCCTCGGGCAGCTCCATCAGGCCGGATACGGTCTCATTCAGCGTGCCGTCCCCGCCGCAGCACACCACCCGGTCAAACTCGCCGCCCAGGGCCATTGCCGCGCGCCGGGCATCCCCCCGTGCGGCGGTGGGCAGTACCGTCAGGGCGAAGCCCTGGGCGGACATTTCCTCCAGTGCCTCGGACAGGATGGCCCGGGAGCGCTGCCGGCCGGCGTTGGGATTGTAAATATACAAAAGCCGCTTCATAGATCTTCCTCCGTGTACGTCAGACCGCAGACAGACTGCCGGGGTCTGGGAATTTTTATGAAATATGCGCCGCGCGGGGGCCGCCTGCTCACGATTATAGCCAAAACCGCGCCCGGAAGCAATGGATAATCTGTTAAGAGAGCGCCTTGCAAAGAGAATGCGGATTGGGTACAATGGGCTTCCGACGACAAATTTCCCCGTTTCCCAGGGCAGAAGGAAGTGACCGACCATGGAACGCAGGGCGCTGCGTGCCGCTTTTCCCCACACCGTACCGGTCCTGATGGGCTATCTGGCCATCGGTATGGTCTTCGGCTGGATGCTGTCCGCCATTGGGTACGGCCCCTGGTGGGCCCTGTTCATGTCGGCCGCCATGTACGCGGGCAGCGGCCAGTACCTGGCGGTGAGCCTGCTGGAGCAGGCGGCCCCCATTCTGAACATGGCCTTTCTCACCCTGATCATCAGCTTCCGCCACCTGGTGTACGGCCTGTCCCTGCTGGACAAGCTGCGGGGCAGAGGCTGGCGCAAGGCATATACCGTGTTTGCCCTCACCGACGAGACCTACGCCCTTCTGGCCGCGACGGAGCCCCCGGAGGGGGTGGACCGGCAGCGCTTCTGCTTCTGGGTCGCCCTGCTGGATCAGCTCTACTGGATCGCAGGCTCCGTGGTGGGGGCGGTGGCCGGGTCGCTCATCACCATCAACACCGAGGGCATCGACTTTGCCATGACCGCTCTGTTCCTGGTGATCGCCGTGGGCCAGTGGCAGTCTGCCGAAGACCATTTTCCGGCTCTGCTGGGGGCCCTGGGGGCTCTGGCCTGCCTGCTGCTTTTCGGCGGAGAGAACGGGCGCTTTCTTATCCCGGCGCTGGTGGTGATGGTGGCCGGACTGCTGTGTGCCCGGCCGAGGCTGGACCGGCCGGAGGATGCTCTGCCAGAGGAAGGGGGACGGAGCGTATGACGACAGCACAGGCTGTTCTGGCCATTCTGGTCATGGCCGCAGTGACCTTTCTTACCCGGGCCCTGCCCTTCCTGCTCTTCGGCAGGGGGGAGAAGATCCCGCCGGTGGTGCTCTATCTGGGGAAATACCTGCCCCCGGCGGTGATCGCCATGCTCATCGTCTACTGCCTGCGGGGCGTCACCTTTGCCCGGCCCTCCGGCTGGGCTCCCTCGCTCATCGCCTGTGCCGCGGTGATCGGGCTGCACCTGTGGAAGAAGAACAACCTGCTGTCCATTGTGGGCGGCACCGTGCTCTACATGGTGCTGGTGCAGGTGGTATTTCCCGGCTGAATACAGATACGGACGGCCCGGAGCGGCAGGCTCCGGGCCGCATTTTTGTGCGGGTGAACAGGCCGCTCTGTGCCGTTAGACGGAAGAGCGGAGGAAAAAGTGCCATGGACGGTGGAAAGATCTGAAAAAACCTGTGCAGTGCCCGCACCCCTTCACGGCAGCAGATCCAGCAGCTGCGCGTAGCTGCCCACGGTATAGGTGGGGACCACCGGCCCTGTGAGGGGAAGCCCCTTCAGGTTGAACCAGACGGTGTCCAGCCCGGCATCGCAGCCGCCCCGGATGTCGGAGGTGAGGCTGTCCCCTACCATCAGGACCCGGCTGCGGTCAGAAATGTGCAGGGCGGCGCATACCCGGTCGAAAAAGGCGGGCATGGGCTTCTGTACGCCCAGCTCCATGGAGATGAAGAGGTCCGGGATCACCTTGTCCAGCCCCGTGCGCTTCCACCGGCCCCGCTGGGCCATAGGCAGGCCGTTGGTGGCGATGGCCAGGGCGTATCCCCGCTGCTTCAGCGCCAGACAGCAGTCCATGGCGCCGGGCAGCAGGTGGGCCTCCTCTCCCAGGGCCAGCTCATAGGCGCGGCTGAGCCTGGCGGGGTCCTGGCTCGTGCCGTACAGCCGCAGCAGGGCGGCAAACCGCTCCACCACCAGGTAGTCCTGGTCCACCTCACCCCGGGCGAAGGCCTGCCACAGGGCGTCGTTGATTCTGGAGTAGTCGGCGCACACCTGGGCCGTGGGCTCCACTCCTGCCCGGGCCAGCACCCGGCTGAGCGCCTCCCGCTCCGAGCGCTCGAAATCCAGCAGGGTCATATCCGCGTCCAGCAGAACTGTGTCATACTTTCTCATGTCCGTGTACTTCTCCTTTTCTGCGCCAGCCGCAGGGCGGTGGATACCAGCAGGGACCCCAGTGCAATGCACCCGGCAATGCCGAAGGTGCGGATGAAGGTCTCCAGAAAGAGCTGGGTGTTCCCCTGAATGCTGTAGTCCATGGCCTGGTAGATGGTCAGCCCCGGCACCAGGGGGAAGAAGGAGATGACCAGGTAGGAGGTGGCGGGGCACTTGCGCACCCGGGCCATGATCTCCGCATAGACGGACACGACCAGCGAGGCCGCAAGGTTGCACACATACACGTTGCCGCCCAGGGCCTGCGCCGCCAGATAGACCCCCCAGCCGACGGCGCCGCCCAGACAGGAGAGCACCATGCCCTTTCCCCACACG
>CAKUHW010000143.1 GCA_934659415.1 uncultured Oscillospiraceae bacterium | reverse complement strand
TTCACCAACAACTCCTCCCGGACGCCGGAGCGCTATCTGGAGCGTCTGGCCCGGATGGGCTGCGCCGTCGGGCGGGACCGGATCATGACCAGCGGCGATGTAACCATCCGCTATCTGCACACCCACTACCCGGGCAAAAGCGTCTATCTGATGGGGACGCGCGCCCTGCGGGAGAGCTTTGCAGCGGCGGGTATCCCATTGGAGGAGGAAAAGCAGCCGGACATCGTTGTGGCCGCCTTTGACACGGAGCTCACCTTCCGCAAGCTGGAGCAGGCCTGCACCTATATCCGCCGGGGCGCGCTGTTCCTGGCCACACACCCGGACGTCAACTGCCCCACCGCCGGCGGCTTTATCCCCGACTGCGGGGCCTTCTGCGCCGCCATCACCCTGTCCACCGGCGTGCAGCCCCGCTATCTGGGCAAGCCCAGCGCGGAAACGGTGGAAATGATTCTGGACCAGACCGGCTTTCGGCGGGAGGAGGTGGCCTTTGTGGGCGACCGGCTGTACACCGACGTGGCCGTTGGCGTAAATAACGGCGCAAAGGGCATTCTGGTGCTCTCCGGCGAGACGAAGGCCGGAGATGTGCCAGCATCCCCCATCTGTCCGGACGCCGTCTTCCGCGATCTGAAGGAACTGTCTCTGTACCTGTAGAAACAAAAACGAGAGGAGACTTACCTATGCTCGACATCAGCCATCTGACCAAGGTCTACGGAGAAAAGCGGGCAGTGGACGACCTCAGCCTGCACATCGCCCCGGGCGAGATCTACGGCTTCATCGGCCATAACGGAGCCGGAAAGACCACCACACTGAAATCGGTGGCCGGTATTCTGGCCTTTGACTCCGGCTCCATCACCGTAGACGGCATCGACCTGCGCGCCGACCCCCTCGCCTGCAAGCGCCGCATGGCCTACATCCCGGACAATCCCGACCTGTACGACTTTATGACCGGTATCCGCTTCCTCAACTTTATTGCGGATATCTTTGAGGTCCCGGCCGCCGACCGCCGGGAGCGCATCCGGCATTACGGGGACCTGTTTGAGCTGTCCGGGGACCTGTCCCAGCCCATCGCCTCCTACTCCCACGGGATGAAGCAGAAGCTCGCCATCATTGCCGCCTGGCTTCACCGGCCGCGGCTCATTCTCATGGACGAGCCCTTTGTGGGGCTGGACCCGAGGGCGTCCCATCTGCTGAAGGGCATGATGCGTCAGGCCTGTGACGACGGCTGCGCCATCTTCTTTTCCACCCATGTGCTCGAGGTGGCGGAAAAGCTCTGCGACAAGGTCGCCATCATCAAAGGCGGCCAACTGATCCGCTCCGGCAGCATGGAGGAGGTAAAGGGAGACGACAGTCTGGAGGATGTGTTCCTGGAGCTGGAGGACAAGCCATGCTGAGTCTGATTCTGAAGCGGCAGCTTTTGGAGATCAACCGGACCTTTTTCTACAGCGCGAAGAGCGGAAAGAGCCGCTCCAGGCTGTCCAGCGCCCTGCTCATTGCCGGGTATGTCCTGCTGATGGCCGGCTGCCTGGGCGGGATATTCACCTTTCTGTCCCTCACTCTGTGCGCCCCGCTGATCGCCGTAGGCGCGGATTGGCTCTACTTCGCCCTTCTCGCCATGGTCGCCCTGGCCCTCGGTGTTTTCGGCAGCGTGTTCAACACCTATGCCGGGCTTTACCTGGCCAAGGATAACGATCTGCTCCTCTCCCTGCCCATCCCCATAAAATACATCCTTGCAGGCCGTCTACTGGGGGTCTATCTCATGGGGCTGATGTTCTCCGCCGTTGTGATCGTGCCCGCAGTGATCGTCTATTTTGTGACCGCCCGGCTCACCGCCGCCTCTGTTGCGGGCTGTATTCTGCTGGTGCTGCTGGTCTCTCTGACCGTGCTGGTCCTGTCCTGTCTGCTGGGCTGGGTGGTGGCAAAGGTCAGCCTGAAGCTCAGGCGGCGCAGCTTTGTGACCGTACTGGCCACGCTGGTATTTCTCGGGCTGTACTACTTTGTCTACTTCAAGGCCAGCGGAGTCATCCGTTCCATTGCCGCCAACGCCGCCCAGCTGAGCTCGGCCCTCCGCCGCAGCGCTCTCTCGCTGTACGCCATAGGCCGGGTGGGCACAGGCAGCCTGCCCGCCATGCTGGGCGTGTCCGCCGCAGTTCTGCTGCTGCTTGCCCTCACCTATCTGCTGCTGTCCCGCAGCTTCTGGGGAATCGCCGTCTCCGCCGGCAGCGGCCCTGTTCACACCCGCCGTCCGGCCCGCGCCGCGCGGGACAAAAGTCCCTCCGGCGCTCTGCTCGGCAAAGAGCTGGCCCGCTTTACCTCCAGCCCCGGTTATATGCTCAACTGCGCCTTCGGCGCGCTGCTGGCCCTCATTGCCGCCGCGGCCCTTCTGATCAAGGGCGGGCAGCTGCGGGAGATCTTCTCCGACGTTTCCGCTGCCATACCCGGCCTCCCTGCGGTACTGCTGACCGCCGCGCTCTGCCTGCTGGCCGGCAGCTGCGACATCACCGCCCCCTCCGTCTCCCTGGAGGGAAAGCACCTCTGGCTGGTCCAGTCTCTGCCCGTGTCGCCCTGGCAGGTGCTGCGGTCCAAGCTGCAGCTTCATCTGCTCATCACCTGCCCCCCCACCCTGCTGTGCAGTCTGTGCGCGGCCGTGACCCTGCGCGCCGGGGCTGCCGACACCATCCTGCTGTTTCTGCTGCCGCAGCTCTCCACGCTGCTGTTTGCCGCGCTGGGCCTGACCATCAACCTGAAGCGGCCCAATCTCACCTGGACCAATGAGATCGTCCCGGTAAAGCAAAGCCTCGGCGTCCTCGTAACGCTGCTGGCCAGCTGGCTGTGGGCCGCGCTGTCGGCAGGCGGATATTTCCTGCTGAGGCATACGCTGAGCGCCCCGGTATGGCTGGCCCTTTTCTCCCTGGTGACGGCCCTCCTTGCCTGGCTGCTGCTGGCCTGGCTCCGCCGCCGCGGCACAAAGATCCTTTCCACACTGTAACGATATCGCTCAGCCTAAGCCGTGCGGTGCACAGAACTGGCAAGGCCTCCGTTTTCCTGGGAAAACGGAGGCCTTGTGGAGCTGGTGGGGTGACTCGAACACCTGACCTGCTGATTACGAATCAGCTGCTCTACCGACTGAGCTACACCAGCATATTCAATTGCGGCACGGCGGCTGCGCCCCGCGCGGGTCAGCTTGCTAAGCTTAACACAGTCGGCGTCCAGTGTCAAGCCCGAAGGGCAGAAATTCCACCGGAAGCGGGTATTTCCCCGTTGACAAGGGGCCGGTCATGTGGTATGATAGCTCTTGCATTTGGGCCGTTTCCATTGGGAGAGGTGTCCGAGTGGTTTAAGGAGCTGGTCTTGAAAACCAGTGACTCGCAAGAGCCGTGGGTTCGAATCCCACCCTCTCCGCCAACTAAAGATGCGCTTCGTATTCGACTTGCGGAAGTACCCAAGAGGCCGAAGGGGCTCCCCTGCTAAGGGAGTAGGCGTCTAAACAGCGCGCGAGGGTTCAAATCCCTCCTTCCGCGCCAAAAGCACCGAAAACACTCAAAAACGAGTGATTTCGGTGCTTTTTTACGTTTTTTTGATAGATTTTGCGAGTTTTGGCCGGGTGTGGGGCGGGGTGAAAAGCCGTAGAAAAACTTTCTTGAATTTGATAAATCGGAATGCGTAGTTAGCAGTATAGTTAGCAAACCTGGCTCATTCCGCCCTGCCTCACCCCGCGGCGATATTCCGGTAATACTCCGCCAGCTTCTCCTCCGGGCCTCCCGCGTCCCGGTCGAAGAGGAACGCCTTTGGCCATGTCGGCGTAGAACTCCGTAGTCCCCACGCCGTATCTCGCGGCTACCTCGCAGTAGTCGGAATACATCATGTTCATCGTGGCCCACCAGCCCCAGGGGGAAATGTGCTCGAAGGTCACGCCCCGGGTCTCCGCCGCAACGGCGGTCTGCTCCATCGTCCAATAGGCGCCCACTGTGCCGTCGCTGTTCTCCATGTGCCCCACCCAGTGCTTGGCCGCCTCCTGGCTCAGCTTCTCGCCCTGCCCGGAGCAATGCCCCAGCTTGTCGATCACTTCCCAGCACTCCACCATGCCCCGCACTGCGGAGGCGGACCGCTCGGACACCGGCGCGGCCATGTAGTCCGCGATGCCCTGCTCCAGCTTTTTCTTATACGCTGCGATCTTCTCCTTCATACTCACGCCTCCCTGATGTAGTCATACAGATTGTCGATCTCCCGCCGGGACAGCTTCAGCGTGATCCCCACCAGCGGGATCTTTACGTTGATTGGCTCGTCCCCGATGTACGGCTTGACCGCCTCATACACGG
>CAKUHW010000142.1 GCA_934659415.1 uncultured Oscillospiraceae bacterium | reverse complement strand
AGCGGGTGGTATAGACCTTGCGCAGGCTGCTGACTTCCAAAATCGACATGAGTATGCCTCCTTGTTCGTTCTGCCGTCAGTATAGCAGAGAAGAAGTCCATTAAACCGGACTTTTACGGCGGGTGCGGCAAATTTCAGGGCTTTTATGTATGTATGCGTTCAGGGCCCGCTGCGAAATTCCCATTTCGCAGCGGGCCCTTTTCAAATGCGTGCTCGTCCGGCGCGGCCGTTCAGCCGATCACCGCGGCCCCGTGGGCCCGGGCCCAGTCCGCCTCCCGGCTGTGGCAGGTGAAGAGCAGGATCTGCCGGTCCTTCGCCAGATCGTGCAGGGCCTCCATGGCAAGGGCCATGCGCTCGTCATCAAAGGCGCACAGGGCATCATCCAGCAGGATGGGGGCGTCGGGCAGCGTCAGGCGGCACAGGGCCAGACGCACCGCCAGATAGAGCTGGTCGGCCGTACCGGCGGAGAGATACAGGGCGGAGCGGGGCTGCGTCCCCTCCCCGGCACTCACCAGGGCGGACAGATCCCGGCTGAGGGTGAGCGCCGACCAGCGGCCGCCGGTCAGGGCGGAGAAAATGGCCGCCGCCTCCCGGTTCAGCGCGGGGGAAAAGCGCTCCCGCAGGGCTGCGTTCGCCCGCTCCAGCCCCTCCATGGCCTCGGTGAGAGCATCGTACTCGGCGGTGCGCCGCGCGATCTCTCCCTCCAGCCGCTCCCGCCGGGCTTCCAGCTCCAGCGGGTCCGTCCTCAGCGCCCCCTCGGCCCGGTCCAGGCGGGACTGCCACAGGGCGGTCTCCTGTCCGTTCTCCGCCAGGTCCGCCGTCACCTGACTCTGCGTAAGGGAGGGGTCCGGCAGCAGCTCCAGCGTGTCCAGGGGCTGCCCGCCCTGGGCGGCCAGGTCTTCCAGGCGCTCCCGGCAGTGGGCCAGCTCCCGCTCCAGCAGCTCCCGCCGGGCCAGCCAGGCGGCATAGGCCTCCGGGTCGGGCAGGGGCTCCCCCTCCGGCAGGTCTTCTTCCTCCCCGGAAAGGGCGGAGAGGCGGCGGTCCAGCCGCCCCATGGCGTTCACAAAGAGGATGGCGGCCGCCACCGCGGCCAGCATGGCGGCAAAGCCCGCCCAGGACAGGACGTAGCGGGCAAGCACAAAGCCAATGATCACCAGGGCCAGTCCCCCCGCCCCCAGCAGGGGGACCGTGGCGGCCAGCGCCGTTTTGATCCCCGCGCGGCGGCGCTTCAGGGCGGCGCCGCGCTCCTCCCGCTCGCTCCGGCGCGCCGCGCGCTCACGCTGCGCCTGTTCCTCCTCCGCCTGGCGCGCCGCGCCGCGCGCTCTGGCCTCGGCAGCGGTAAGGCCGGCATAGGCGGGGTCCGGGGACGGCAGGCGGTCCAGCTCTCCCCGGGCGTTTTCCAGAGCAAGCTCCGCCTGGGCATAGCGGCGGTTCAGATCTCTGCGGCGGGCGCGCTCCAGCAGGGACTGCTGGAACTCCAGCTCCCGCCGCTGCTCCCGCAGAGCGGCCAGCCGGGCCGCGGCGGTCTCCCGCTCGTCCCGGGCCCGGGCCATCTCCCCCAGAGAGGTCTCCGCTGCGGCCAGCTCCCGCTCCAGCTCCGCGATCAGGCCGTTGGCCCGGTTGGCCCTGCGGCGGTTGCGCCAGTCCCGCAGGGTGCGCTGGGTGGCCGAGAAGGAGACGTCCTCCTGACCCGCGGTGGCCAGGGCCGCGATCCGGCTCTCCAGCTCGGGCACGGCGGTGATGGCCGCTGCGTTCTGACCCACCAGAGCCGACCGGGTGAATACATCCCTGCCCACCCCCAGGATGGTCTGCCCGGCGTTGGCGCCGGTGAGGCCGGGCACCGGGTCTCCGGAGGCGGTATACACCGCCTCAAACTGCTGAAAGGGCCCGGAGCGGCCGGAGGCGCGGCGCAGCGTCACATCCCTGCCCTGCCACTCCAGCTCCAGCTCGCCGGACATGGGGGCTCCGGACCAGGGCTGATAGCGGTTCTTGTCCGCCAGGTAGCCGGCCTTGTCCCGGTCCCGGGTGTCAATGCCGTAGAGCATGGCCCGGACAAAGGCCGCCCAGGTGGACTTTCCGCTCTCGTTGGGGGCGGCGATCACCGTCAGGCCGTCCCCCGGCGTCAGGACAGCTCCGTTCAGGCTGCCGAACACCGCCGTCATACGCTTCAGCTTCACGGGCATACGTCCTCTCCTCCCTCCAGTGCCGCCAGACCGAAGCGGGCGGCCAGAAGCAGGCCGGGCCGCTCGGCCTCATCGGCCTGCTCGATCCTGCCGCGCATCTCCCGCAGGAACAGTCCGGTGAGAGTCTCCTCCTCCGCCCGCGCCCACAGGTCAGCGGGCAGGGTGGTGGCGTCGCGCACCTCGGCGTAGAAAAACCTGGCCCGGGCCCGCTCCTCCAGGGCCGCAAGATCGGGGCGGCGCTCGCTCGTCCCGGTGAGGATCACCCGCACCAGGTCCTCCGGGGGCAGAGCGGCCAGCGCGGCGTCAAAGCCGGCGCAGCCGGTCTCCACGATCCGGTACTGCCGCCTGCACAGGGGCAGAAAGCGGGCCGAGGGCTGCGCCCCCTCCTCCAGCTCCACCAGCAGCGCGCCCTTTTCGCCGCACTCGTCAAACCCCCGGCCCTCCGGGCAGCCGCAGTAGGCCCAGCAGGTGTCCCCCTCCCGGCGCAGGCCGGAGCAGGCGTGCACATGGCCCAGGGCCGCGTACACCGCCCCGGAGGCGGCCAGCGCAGAGGGCGGGATGGGCCCGTAATAGCCCCCCTGGCCCACCTCGCCATGGAGGCAGAGCAGCGCGGTCCCAGCGGAGGCGGGGGCCGAAAAGCCTGCCAGGGGCTCATCCTCCCGGCGGGGAGCGGTAAAGGCGCTGCCGTATACCGTGCACCCCAGGCCCGGAAACGCAAAGGAGCTCAGCTCCGCCCCCTTGAAAATGTGGACGTTCTCCGGCCAGCGGGCGGTGAGATAGGGGGAGCGGCCGCCGGCAGGATCATGGTTGCCCGGGGCGATGACCACCGGCGCGGAGAGCTCCGCCAGAGCCTCTGTCAGGGCGGATACCGTCTCAGGGCGCACCCGTTCCCCGTCAAAGAGGTCGCCGGGGAGGAGCACCAGATCCGCCCTCTCCCGCCGGGCCGTCTCCGCCAGGCGGCGGGGCAGCCGGCGCAGCTCCCGGCGGCGGGCCATGGCCTGCTCCGCGTCCAGGGCGTGAAAGGGAGAGTCCAGATGAAAGTCCGATGCGTGCAGAATTTTCAAGGCCGCCCCTCCTCACCGGACATCCGCCCGCCGCACGGCAGTGCAGCGGCGCTGGGCGGTGTCGATCTCAAACAGCACCGCATCCATGCGGCAGGGGCCGTCAGCGGGCAGGCCCCGCTGGGGCAGGCCGCCCAGAAAGCGGTCGATGGCCAGCTCCGGACGGACCCCGATGACAGAGTCTTCCGGCCCGGTCATGCCCAGGTCGGTGACGAAGCCCAGGCCGCGGGACAGCACCCGGCAGTCCGCCGTGGGCACATGGGTGTGGGTGCCCCACAGTGCCTGGGCCCGGCCGTCCAGATACCAGGCCATGGCCGCCTTCTCGCTGGTGGCCTCGGCATGGAAGTCCACCAGCGTCAGATCCGCGTCGGCTTCCTTCAGAATGGCGTCGATCTTTGTAAACGGATTGTCAAAATTGAAGTCCATGCCGCAGCGGCCGATAAGGTTCACCACCCGGATGCGCAGACCCCGGGGACCGTCAAAGACGCCCCAGCCCCGGCCGGGGACCCGGGCGGTATAGTTGGCGGGGCGCAGCAGGGCGGAATGGTCCTCCATATAGCCGGCGATCTGCCGCTTGTCCCAGGTGTGGTTGCCCAGGGTGATCACGTCCGCCCCGGCGGAAAAGATCTCCTCCGCCTGGCCGGGCAGCAGCCCATGGCAGGCGGCGTTCTCGCCGTTGACCACGGTGAAGTCCGCCCCCGTCTCCCGGCGCAGGGCGCCCAGCCGGCGGCACAGAAAGTCCAGCCCGGCCTCCCCGTACACATCTCCCACCGCAAGAATTTTCAGGTTCATCCTCACGCCTCCTAAAGAAAAACATAGGGCGGGCGAACCGCCCGCCCCGCAGAGCCCGCCGCCGGTCTTACTGCTTGTCCTCCAGCAGCATCAGGCAGCCGTCCTTGTCGTACTTGAGGGTCTTGATCTCCGCCCGGGTGTTGCGGGCAATGTCCCGCATCTTCACCGCGTCTCCGGGGGTGGCCATCAGGGTGTAGGCCACCCCGTGCTTTCTGGCCCGGCCGGTGCGGCCGATGCGGTGGACATAGTACTCCTGCTCGTCGGGCACGTCGTAGTTGAAC
>CAKUHW010000141.1 GCA_934659415.1 uncultured Oscillospiraceae bacterium | reverse complement strand
CTCTTTGGTCTCCGGCTCCTGCTCTCTGCTCTCTATGTTTTCTATCCTCTCCATGCTCTGTCTCCTTCTCCGGCCGGGTCCGCGGGAGCTCTCCCCGCGCAGGCAGCTTTACTTTGCCGCGCTCTCCGTCCCGCTCTTCATCTCCAGAACGCCCCGGATCACCGCGCCCCGGGCCACCGTCATGGTGCCGGTCTGGATCTTGCCGTCAATGCGTGCAGTCTCGTCCAGCACGATATTGCCCGTAATATTCAGATCGCCCAGAATCTCTCCCGCGCAGAGCAGCTCCGCCGCTGTAACGCTGCCCTTGATCCTGGCCCGCTCGCTGACAGTGACCGTCCCCTTGGAGACCACGTCTCCCGTCAGGGCGCAGCCGTTCAGCTCCAACCGGCCGGCAGTGACGTTGCTCTCCGTGTCCGCACACAGGCGCACCGTGCCCTCGGTCACGATATCGCCCTTGAAGATGCCGGCGATCTCCACATCGCCGGTGGAGCGCAGCGTACCCTCCAGCACCGTACCGAGCCCCAGATAGCTGGCCACAGCCTTGGGTTCTTTGTCCGCCGGGGCCGCAGCCTGCGCCGCCGCATTTTTCGCCGGGGCCTCCTGGGTGCGGGCGGCAGGGGCCGCCGTGGCGGCGGGGCGTTTCTCCCCGCTCTCGGCGGCAGCTGCCTCCTTCTTCACAGCGTCGCTCTCGCCGCCGCTGCCCACGCCGAACACCTCGTAGACCGCCTGCTTCAAATTATTTTTCTTATCCATGCCGAACTCTCCTTTCTCTCCTCACACGCTGGTATAGATCTCGCCGTCCTCGCAGTCAAACACTGCGGAGTCGGACTGGGCGGTACCGCCCATCGCATCGCTCATCTCAAACACTATCAGGTAACGGCCGTCGGGCAGCGCCATCTCGGAAAAGGCGGTATCTGCGTTCACTGTCAGCTCTCCGCCGGAATAGGGCTCAAAGTCGTCGTCGCCGGAGAGGGAAGCCACATACCAGATGATCGTAAGCTCATCCCCCACCGTCAGCAGGCGCAGCTCCTTGTCTGCCATGCCGCTCTCGTCCACGCCCTGGCGGGCGCCCAGAATGGTCCACTCCTCCAGTTCAAAGTCGTAGACCACCTGGAGGTAGCACTCCTCGCCGTTGAGCAGCACCGGCACGGAATACAGATTGTAGTCGTCCCCCTCGTAGCTGAGCTCCATGTAGACCAGGTTCCCGTCGATACTGCCCCAGACGCCCCGGAAATTATCGTAGAACACACCGTTTTCCCAGTCGGCTACGATATCGTTGTCGGTGCCGAGGGCCATGATAAAGTCGCTCTCCTCGTCCACCCAGCACAGGGAGAAGCCGATAGAGGCCAGTACGCTCGCAGCGTCGGGGCCCAGGTCAAGGCAGGCGATCCCATCGTCGCCCAGCTCCAGGGGCATACCGTCCCAGTCCATGGTGGCCAGGTTTTTCACCTGGGGAAGCTCGTCCAGCTGCAGATCGGAGATATACTCCATACCGGACTCATCCAGTTCACCGGTGAGGCCGTAGGTGAAGTAGTATTTGAACGCCAGTCCCGCGCCCTCGGCAAGATAGCCGTTCAGGTCGTCCACATCGCCGTTGTAGGAATAGTAGCAGGACAGGCCGGTGGCCTCCGCGCGGTACTTGCCGCCCACCTGGTAGAGCACGCAGTCCTCCAGCGCCTCCAGCACGCTCTGCGCGGAGCCCAGCAGCCCGATGGTCTGTCGGGCCAGATGGCCCAGGTCCACCATGTTGGTATAGCCCTCCTCCCTGGTGTTGCCGCCGTAATTCTCGCTCTGCACCGCGGCTCTGGCAAACTGAGAGAAAAAGCCCGGATCCAGGCAGGCGTTCACAAGGGCCTCCTTGCCGAAGGTCTCATAGGCGTCCAGCAGCGCCTCCGCCTTGCTCAGGTCGGTGAGGGAGAGGGTGGTGTTGTCCTGGGTGCCCACCATCTCGCAGCCGGTATAGTAGGCGTCGCAGATGATCTTGCCCAGCGCCGCGCCGTCCATCGCCGGATCCTCTGCCAACGCCCCGATCCACTGGGAATAGTACCAGCCGTTGGCGGGCTCGGTCTCCTCGGAGGCCACCAGATAGTGCGCCAGGTCGGAGAAGGCCGCCGCCACATCCACAGTGGCCATCAGGCAGGTGTCAAACCCGATCAGTTCCAGGGGCTGATCGGCCGCGGGCTCCCATACAGAGGTAAACGCGGCGTACATCTCATCCAGCGTCAGGGAATCCAGGCCGTACAGCTCATCGAAAGCTGCGCCGGACACAGACCCGCCGCCGTGGTTCCAGAAGAGCACCGCCGTGCGGTCAGCCGGGTAGTTCTCGCTGGCAAAGGCCAGAAAATCCGCCAGAGTCTGGGCCTCGCCCATGTTGGCGGAGGGCTGCTCGTCCACCAGCTTGAGTCCCTCGCTGCCGTAGACCCACCGCTGCAGCCTGGAGGCGTCCACAAAATCGTTCTGCCATTCGGAGCAGCCGCCCGTCTCGATGACCACGTTGACGTTCTCCGGCAGCGTTACCTCCATCAGCTCCTCCAGATCGCTGGTGGCAAAGCCGCCGCCGGACTCCAGATCACTGCCGCAGAGGTACCAGTAGATCGACCAGCTCTCGCCGCTCCCGCCGGGGCTGGCGCTCTGTTGGCCCTGGGTGGACTCGGCAGACCCGCTGGGCTCCTCCGGTGTGTCCCCGCCGCAGGCGGCCAGGGACAGCAGCAGCGCAAGAATCAGCAAAAGGGCAGGCAGTTTCTTTTTCATAGCTCTTCTCTCCTTTTCTGTTCAGCCTGGTTCAGCAGGCGAAAGCCCATCAGCCTGCCGGGCAGATAGACCCATGGTCTGCTCAGCGTATCGTTGTAATGCTCCACGGCCTGACGGTAGATACTCTCGCTGCGTTCCAGCACCGCCGCCGACGCGGCATCGCCGCAGGTCTCAGAGGCTCTTTTGCGGCACACGGCCACCTGAGAGGCGGCGCTGTCCAGCGTGCTCTTCAGGCGGCGCAGGCTTCGGCGGGTCTCCCGAAACCAGAGGGTCACGCAGGCCGCTGTGCTGGCTGCGGCCACTAACCACGGAATCCAGGGCGACATCGGACGCCATCCCCCTTTTCTTCTGTCTGTACCCCGCTCTCCACAGGAATACCGGCGGTATTGTAGCACACTTTTCCCTCTTTGGGCCGCAAGGCGCCTGAACTGCGCAAATTTCGGCACCAAATGTCGAAATCGGGCTGACAAAACCGCCTGAGCTGTGGTAAAATAGGATCTGGGCGGTATATACCGCCCAGGTGCATGGTAAAAAGGGGGGGCGGCCTTGTATGTATATCGCAGTCTGTGAGGACCAGGAAAACGAGCTGGAGGCTATCATCGGCCTGCTGGCTGCCTGGGAGACCGAGCGCGGGACCCATCTGCCCCGGCGGAGCTTTCGCAGCGCGGACGAGCTGCTGGCCGCCGCAAGACGGGAGCGTTTCACCCTGTACCTGCTGGACGTTATGATGCCGGGCACCAGCGGCATGGAGGCCGCCAGGGAGATCCGTACCTTCGACACGGCGGCCGACATCGTCTTTCTCACCTCCTCTCCCGGCTTCGCCTACGAAAGCTACAGCGTACACGCCGCGGAATATCTGCTCAAGCCCATCCGCGCCAAGCTGCTCTTCCCCATTCTGGACCGGCTGCGGCAGCGTGAACGGCAGCCGCAGGAAAGTCTGATTCTCAAGTCGGGCGGCGTTCTCCTCCGCATTCCCTTTTCTCTGCTGTCCTATGTGGAGGTGCGCGGCAAGCATCTCTACTTTAACCTGACCGACGGACAGGTGCACGAGGTAGTCGGCGCGCTGAAGGATTACGAGGCCCTTCTTCAGTCCCGGCCGGAATTCATGCATATCCACCGCTCCTATATCGTCAATATGACGCAGGTGGAAGCCCTCTCTCCCACAGGCGTGCGCACCTTTTCCGGGCAGACGCTCCCGGTATCGCGGCAGCTGTATCCTCAGCTCCAGAAGGACTATATGAAACTGCTTTTTGACCGAGGGGAGGCCTGACACGATGCAGATCGCAGTCTTTTCTCCCGCACTGGTGCTCCTGTTCGTGTGGGCACTGCTGTGGATTCTGATGGATATCCATTTCCGGGATCTGTCCCCGGTCCGGCGCTGGCTGGTCCCCCTGCTGATTCTCCTGCTGGCCCTGACCAATCAGGTCCTGCGCAGCCGTCTGGGCGCAGAATTCTCCTGGAACCATATGTGGCTGACCATGCATCTGCCCTTCTTCCTGATTTTTCTGTACGCCGTCAGGTGCAGCGTGGTCAAGATGGCGTTTATGATCCTCTCCGCCTTCACCTTCA
>CAKUHW010000140.1 GCA_934659415.1 uncultured Oscillospiraceae bacterium | reverse complement strand
CAATACAATGGGTATCCGTAAGTCTGCCGCGCCCGGCAGGGCGGACAGGAGGAGAAAGCGCGGGCCGGAAAAGCGCGGCCCCGAGGTTGCCTGCATGATCGCATTGTTCCTTTCGCCCTTGTACCTGGCGCTGAACGCCTACTTATTTTACCGGATCATCAGATGGTTCGCGGCTTGGTTTCCCGCCCTGCACAGGCGGCGGACCTGGGTCGCGCCCGTGGCCGTCTATGCCCTTTTTGCCCTGTCCCCGCTGATCGCCTTTCTCCTGCCCAACGGCGGGGCGCGCCGGGTGATGAAGCTGGTCGGGAACTACTGGCTGGGGGTGCTGCTCTACCTGGCCCTGGCGGTGCTGCTGGCGGACCTGGGGCGGTTCATCCTGGTGAAGCTGCTGCGCCGGAAGCGTCTGCGCCGCGTGCGAATCCACCGTCTGGTGGGCGGCGTGTGCGCTGCGGTCATCCTGGCCGCCACCCTGGGGGGCGTGCTCAACGCCCGCGTCATCCGCACCACGCCCTATGACATCACCATTGAAAAATCCGCCGGAGATTTGTCCGAGCTGAAGGTGGTGCTGGCGGCGGACCTGCACATCGGATACAACATCGGCGCCGGGCAGATGGAGCGCATGGTGGAGAAGATCAATGCCGAGGAGCCCGACCTGGTGGTCATCGCAGGGGATATCTTCGACAACGAATGGGAGGCCGTGACCGAGCCGGAGCGGCTGGCAGAGATTCTCCGGGGCATCCGCGCGAAGTACGGCGTCTATGCCTGCTACGGCAACCACGATATTGACGAGACCATTCTGGCGGGCTTCACCTTTGACTGGCACGGGGCCAAGGAGAGTAGTCCGGAGATGGATGCCTTTCTGAAGCAGGCGAACATCCGCCTGCTGCGGGACGAGGGCGTTCTGATCGGCGGGGCGGTGTATCTGTACGGCCGGCCGGACGCCCGCCGCCCGGGGCGGGGCATCACCCAGCGGAAGACTCCGGCGGAGATCACCGCGCAGCTGGACAGGTCCATGCCCATTCTGATCCTGGACCACGAGCCCGGCGAGCTGGAGGAGCTGGCGCAGGCCGGGGTGGATGCCGATCTCTGCGGTCACACCCACGACGGGCAGATGTTCCCCGGCAATCTGACCATCGGCCTGTTCTGGGAAAATCCTTGCGGCTATCTGCGCAAGGGGAACATGCACAGCATTGTGACCTCGGGCGTGGGCCTGTTCGGGCCCAATATGCGGGTGGGCACCCGGGCGGAGATCTGCCCCATCACCATCCATTTCACCGGCGAGACGCCGTGAGAGAGGCCGCGGGCGGTCCCGCGGCAGAGGAGAGAGAAAACGATGCAGACAAGAGCCGTACCTATGAGAAGGTGACGCCCCAGCGCATCCTCTTCTTCATCCGGGCCGGAGCCTGGGCTAACGTGAGCCTGACCATGTTCATGACCTATCTGTTCCATGCCCTGTGGTCACTCACCATCGTCGGCGGCCTGATCAAGCGCTACTCCTACCATCTGGTGCTCTACATTGCCGCGGAGAACCCGGAGATCGGCTGGAGAGACTGCATGGCCTTGTCCAAACGGATGATGAAGGGGCACAAGTGGGAATGCTTTGTCTTTGAGCTCTCCTTCATCGGCTGGTACCTGCTGGGCATCCTCACCATGGGCCTGACGGACTTCTTTTACACCAACCTGTACAAGACGGCCGCCATGGCGGAGTACTGCACCTCGTACTATCTGGAGCTCACCCATAGCGGGATGCGCTGGTGGGACTACAGCGGCTATTTTCTGAACCTGAACGGCCGTATCTGCGCCGATGGCCTGTTTGTCTTCGGCGTGGGGGGCATGGCCATCGTCTACTTCCTGGCCCCCGCCATCGACAACCGGCTGCGCCGGCTGAAGCCCGCGGTGAGCGTTCCGCTGTGCGCCGCGCTGCTGGCGGTGTTCATCGGCGACCAGATCTACTCCCACTACCACCCCAACATGGGCCGGGGCATCACGGACTATGAACGGACCGGCGCTGCGGCGGAAATTTTGGAGGAACATAAAATACCCGGTATCGATGCGGAAATTTCAGTTGATAATTCCGCGCGGCCATGCTAAAATAAGAAATGGCTTTTCCGCGCCCCGGCGCGGGATAAGGCCGCGCTAGTTGGGGAGATAGCGGTGCCCTGTACCTGCAATCCGCTACAGCAGGGATGAATCCCGGCCCCCGGAGGCAGACTGTGTCGTCTGCCCCATATAAGCAGCGATGATGGATCGGTCCCGCGCAACCAGGCCCCGTGAACCGTGTCAGGCGGGGAACCGAGCAGCACTAAGCGGACCGTCTGGTGTGCCGCGGGGCTGCCGATCCTGAGCCGGCTGTATGGGTAACGGATGGAGTGTGTCCTTCAAAGGCCGGTGCGCGGTCTTATCCCGCTTCGGGACGCATTATTTTTATCACCTGGGAGGCAAGGGAAATGTATCAGGCGCTCTACCGGAAATGGCGGCCCCGCACCTTTGACGACGTGGTGGGCCAGAGCCATATCACCGACACGCTCAAGCGCCAGGTGCAGACCGGCCGCCTGTCCCACGCCTATCTGTTCACCGGTACCCGGGGCACCGGCAAGACCACCTGCGCCAAGCTGCTGGCCCGGGCGGTGAACTGCGAGAACCCGGAAAACGGGAACCCCTGCAACAAGTGCCCCGCCTGTCTGGGCATCGAGAACGGCTCCGTGCTGGACGTGATGGAGCTGGATGCCGCCTCCAACAACCGGGTGGACGACATCCGGGCCATTCTGGACGAGGCGGTGTATACCCCGGCCACAGTGAAAAAGCGGGTCTACATCGTGGATGAGGTCCACATGCTCTCCACCCAGGCTTTCAACGCTCTGCTCCAGATTCTGGAGGAACCTCCCGCCCACCTGATGTTCATTCTGGCCACCACGGAGATTCACAAGGTGCCCGCCACCATTAAGAGCCGCTGCCAGCAGTTTGCCTTCCGCCGCATCCACACCGACCAGATCGCCGCCCGGCTGCTCTATGTGGCGGGGCAGGAGGGGCTGGAGCTCACCGGCGAGGGGGCCGGGCTCATCGCCCGCCTGGCGGACGGCGGCATGCGGGACGCCCTGTCCCTCCTGGACCAGTGCGCAGGCAGCGAGGGGACCATCGACCAGCAGCGGGTGTTCGATGCCCTGGGCCTGGCCGGCGGCCTGGAGACCGCCGCCCTGCTGGAGCGGGCGGCCGACGGAGATCTTGCCGGCGCGCTGGAGCAGCTGGACCGGCTGTACGCCGGGGGAAAGGAGATGTCCGCCCTGATCGGGGAGCTCTCCGCCCTGGTGCGCGACCTGCTGGTGCGCAGAACGGCCCCCTCCGCGGGCTCCGCCCTGATGACCGGCGGCTTTGACGATGTGACCCTGCGCCGCCTGTCCGGCCGGTTCGACGTGCCCCGGCTGGTGCAGATGCTCACCATGCTGCAGAAGACCGGCGCGGACCTGGTCCGCTCCGCCAACCGCCGCACCGACGCGGAGCTCTGCCTGGCGGCCCTGTGCGACCCCTCTCTGGACGGTTCTGCGGCGGCCCTCTCCGCCCGGGTGGCCCGGTTGGAGCAGGGGGCGGCCATGGCTGCGCAGCAGCCCGCCCCTGCTGCGGTCCGGCCGCAGGAAGGGGAGCCCGACCCCGGCGGACAAAGCGCTGCGGCTCCCGCAGCACCCACCGCTCCGCCGCCTGCGGCGGCTCCGGCCCCCGCGCAGGGCGCGGCGGACCCCAAACCGGAGACAGCGCCGCCCCAGTCGGCAGCAGATGCCGAGGCGGCCTGCGGCAGGTGGCCGGGGTGGGACGCCTTCAAGACGGAGCTGCGCTCTGTCCTGCCGGCGAGCGACTTCAGCTTTGTCGCCATGTGTACCGGCAGCTTTGACGGGCGCACCGTCACCCTGTGGGCGACCAACGACTTTATCCGCGGCATGCTGGATAAGCCTGACATTCTGGGCCCCGTGGCCAGACTGGGGGAGCGGATCCTCGGCGTTCCGGTGCACGCGGCGGCCGCCGCCGGAAGCGCCCCGCCGGAGAAGCACCCCCCCGCGCCGGTCCCTCCGCCCCAGCCGGGGGAGGAGGATGCGCTGGAGGCCTTTATCGCGGGCGGCCGGGGAAATGTGATCGTGGAATAACAATCAGGAGGAGTTGCAGATATGGCAAAGGGATTTAACAGCCGCGGCATGGGCGGTATGGGTATGGGCGGAGCGAACATGAACAACATGATCCGCCAGGCCCAGAAAATGCAGCAGGATATGATGAAGGCCCAGGAGGAGCTGGAGAGCAAGACCTATGAGGCCGCCGCGGGCGGCGGCGTGGTGAACGCCGTGGTGTCC
>CAKUHW010000139.1 GCA_934659415.1 uncultured Oscillospiraceae bacterium | reverse complement strand
CTTTCCTTGTCCGGACACATTTCTGCTCCGGCAAAACTGCCTGCACCTGACAGCGATGGATGTTCGAGTGATTTTTGGCTCTTGAGCAGCCGGTGGGCTGACGCCCACCAAGGCGAAAGGGGCAAAAAGCGCCGGAAAGACACGCTGTCAGGCGTGCTTGCCCTTGTCAATCGATGGTATTCAAAGCGTCTACCTTCCCATGGGCTTTTCCCAGTTCAAGCTGGAGGGCCGCAGCCTGGGCAGCGCCCTGATTCTGGAGTTTCTGCTCCACTACCTCACCCGGCCGGAGCATCGGCTGCGGGTGCGGGAGGAGATCTATCTGGACAACACCCTGGACCTGTTCTGACCGGCCCGCCCCGGAGGAGGGAACCGAGCTTTTGACGCAAAGCCCGCGGGGAGCTGCTCTGCGCTCCCCGCGGGCTTTCTTTTCGTGTATCCCGGCCTATCAGGCCCGGGCAAAGCGCCGGTTGCCGCCCCTGGCGAAGTGGATGACCAGGCCGATCGCCAGGCCCAGCACCGCCGGGCAGACCCAGCCCAGGCCCAGGGCGCTGAAGGGCAGCACACTGTAGACCGCCGGCACCCACGCCCCGGCCCGGAGGACCGCCTGGGCCCCGGCGGGCAGGGCATTTACCAGATCCACCGCCGCGGCCAGCAGCGTGCAGACCGTAACGCTGACGAACACCGCCCGGTCATACCGGAAGGTCCTGCCGAACAGGCCCAGCAGAATCAGGGTGATGGCCAGCGGATAGAGGAACATGAGCACCGGCACCGAATAGGAGATGATGGTGGTCAGGCCCAGATTGGCGAACAGGAAGGCCACCGCACTGAAGATGACCGCCCAGACCTTATACCCCGGGCCCTTGGGGAACATGGCCTCAAAGGTCTCGCTGCAGCTGGTCACCAGGCCGACGGAGGTCTTCAGGCAGGCCAGCACCGCCGCCAGGGCGAAGATGATCATGCCGGCGGTGCCGTAGTAGTGCCCGGCCACCGCCGCCAGCACCTGGCCGCCGTTGTCAAACAGCTCCATCCCATTGCGGCTCTGGGCTCCCACCACCACCGTGGCGATGTACACCACCGCCATCACCAGGCAGCTGAAAATGCCGGCCTTGGCGGTGCTTCTGGCCACGGCGGAGGGGTCCTCGATGCCGAAGCCCCGGATCACGTTGATCACCACGATGCCGAAGGCCAGGCTGGCCAGGGCGTCCATGGTGCCGTACCCCTCCATCAGGCCGCTGAACAGCGCCCCCGCCCCGGCATAGCCGGCCGCGGGCTCCACCGCGGAGGCCGGACCGATGGGCCGGACCAGGGCGGTGACGATGATCACCCCGAACACCACCAGGAACACCGGCGTCAGGATCTTGCCCACCGACAGCAGGATCTTGCCCGGCCGCAGGGACACCAGCAGCACAAGGACGAAAAACACCACAGAGAAGATCAGCAGCGCTCCCCTGCCGTCTGCCTCGCCCAGCAGCGGCTCCACCCCCATGGTGAAGGGCACCGTGGCGCAGCGGGGAATGGCAAAAAACGGCCCGATGGTCAGGTAGAGGGCGCAGGTGAAAAAGTAGCTGTACCCCTTTCCCACCTTCCGGCTCAGATCCTGCAGGCCGCCGCTGCGGCTCAGGCCGATGGAGGCCACCCCCAGCAGAGGCATGCCCACACCGATAATGAGCAGACCTACAATGGCGACCCATAAATTCCGCCCGGCCAGCTGCCCCATACGCGCCGGGAAAATGAGATTTCCCGCACCGAAGAACAGCCCGAACAGCATAATGGAGACGCTCACCGTCTCCCGGAAGTTCATGGATCGTTTCATCGCTGTCATCCTCTCAAAGTTCTTGTATATTCATCGCGCATTCACATTAAAGCGGTGAATGAAGAGAGTATAGCAGCCCCATTACACTTTGTCAATCATTATTTATCCATTCTGACAATTCGTCAATCCGTCCGTGGAATCCGAAAAGCCCGCCGCGGCTGCGGCGGGCCTTTTGACCGGCAAAAAGCGTCCTTGCGTTTTTGCCGGTCTGAACCTGTCACTGGTGGAACAGGCGGTTGGTCTGGTACTGAGGGGTGCACGTCAGGCGCAGGCCCAGCTTGGAGTAGATGGAGCTGTCCGCCCCGGAGAGGATCACCGAGGCGTGGGCCTCGCAGTCCCGCAGGGCAGCCAGCGCCTTCAGGGCCCGGGCGGCCAGGGGATCGGTGGCCGCGCTGATGGCCAGGGCGATCAGCGTCTCGTCGCTGTGCAGGCGGGGGTTGCGGCTGCCCAGGTGCTCGATCTTCACCGTCTGGATGGGCTCAATGGCGGCGCGGGAGATGAGATGGATCCCGTCGTCGATCCCTGCCAGGGCCTTCAGTGCGTTGAGCAGGGCGGCCGAGGCGGCCCCCATCAGCTCGGAGGTCTTGCCGGTGACGATGGTCCCGTCCGGCAGCTGGATGGCCGCGGCCGGCTCTCCGCTCTCCGCCGCCCGCGCCTCCGCCGCGTCGATCACCGGGCGCAGATCCCGGCTGATACCCGCCTGCTTCATCAGCAGCTCCAGCTTGTATACGATCTCGTCGCCCCCCTGCCCCCGGCGGCGGTCGCACAGGGCGGTATAGTAGCGGCGGATGATCTCCTGGCGGGCGGCGGCGCACACCGCCTCGTCGTCCACGATGCAGTTGCCCACCATATTCACGCCCATGTCCGTGGGGGACTTATAGGGGCTCTCCCCCATGATCTTCTCAAACATGGCCGCCAGGACGGGGAATACCTCCACATCCCGGTTGTAGTTCACAGTGGTCTCCCCGTAGGACTGGAGGTGGAAGGGGTCGATCATATTCACGTCGTTCAGGTCCGCCGTGGCCGCCTCGTAGGCCAGGTTCACCGGGTGCTTCAGGGGCAGGTTCCAGATGGGGAAGGTCTCGAACTTGGCGTAGCCCGCCTGTACGCCCCGGCGGTGATGGTGGTAGAGCTGGCTGAGGCAGGTGGCCATTTTGCCGGAGCCCGGGCCGGGGGCGGTGACCACCACCAGCGGCCGGGAGGTCTCGATATAATCGTTACGGCCGAAGCCCTCCTCCGAGACGATGAGCGCCAGGTTGTGGGGATAGCCCTGGATGGGGTAGTGGAGGTACACCCGCACCCCCAGGGCCTCCAGCCGGCGCTTGAAGGCATCCGCCGCCCGCTGGCCGGCGTACTGGGTGATGACCACGCTGCCCACATACAGGCCCTTCTCCCGGAAGGTGTCGATCAGCCGGAGCACATCCTCGTCGTAGGTAATGCCCAGGTCGCCCCGGATCTTGTTCTGCTCGATGGCCGCGGCGTTGATGACGATGACCATCTCCACGCTCTCCCGCAGCTCCAGCAGCATCCGGATCTTGCTGTCCGGCGCAAAGCCGGGCAGTACCCGGGCGGCGTGGTAATCGTCGAACAGCTTGCCGCCGAACTCCAGGTACAGCTTGCCGCCGAACTGGGCGATCCGCTCCCGGATGCGGGCGGATTGGGTCTCCAGATACTTCTGATTGTCGAACCCGACGTTTCTGGTCATGGCAGTCGTCAGGCGCGCAGCCCCTGCGCGCCCTCCCCTTTCTCTCTGTGATGCACTCCAGGTTCAAATAATAGCACAAGAGAACAGGCCGGGCAAGGGCACAGATATAAAAAATGATAAAAACGTTTTCTGCAAGTTTAAAGCTATTGACTTGCAAAAAAGGCAGGTGTAAAATAGCTCGTCAACCGAATTTGCAGGTTCAAAAGAAGGGGGAGCAGGGCGAATGTTAGGAACAAAGTTCATTTTTGTCACAGGCGGCGTGGTGTCCGGTCTGGGCAAGGGAATCACCGCGGCCAGTCTGGGCCGGCTGCTGAAGCAGAGGGGCCTCCGGGTAAAGGTACAGAAGCTGGATCCTTACCTGAATGTGGACCCGGGCACCATGAGTCCCTACCAGCATGGCGAAGTGTTCGTCACCGATGATGGGGCGGAGACCGACCTGGATCTGGGCCACTACGAGCGCTTTATCGATGAAAATCTGACCGTCAATTCCTCCGTGTCCTCCGGCCGGGTGTACTGGAACGTGCTCAACCGGGAGCGCAGCGGGGATTATCTGGGGGGCACCGTGCAGATCATCCCCCATATCACCAACGAGATCAAGCGCAGCATCTACACCCTGGAGGGCGAGGACACCGACGTGGCCATCGTGGAGATCGGCGGCACCGTGGGCGACATCGAGTCCCAGCCCTTCCTGGAGGCCATCCGCCAGGTGGCCGCCGAGCGGGGCCGCCAGAACGTGATGTTCATCCACGTCTCCCTCATCGTCTCTATCCCCGGCACCGGCGAGCTGAAGAGCAAGCCCACCCAGCACTCGGCCAAGGAGCTGCTGTCCC
>CAKUHW010000138.1 GCA_934659415.1 uncultured Oscillospiraceae bacterium | reverse complement strand
CCTCAAGACCCTGGACCGCATGAACGACCTGATTCCCGGCGTGAAGATCACCGGCGAGATCTGCTACAAGGGGGAGGATATCTTTGCCCCCGGCGTGGACGTGAACCAGCTGCGCCGGGAGGTGGGCATGGTGTTTCAGAAGCCCAATCCCTTCCCCATGAGCATCTATGACAACATCGCCTACGGACCCCGTACCCACGGCGTGCGCAGCCGCGCCCAGCTGGACGAGATCGTGGAGCGCTCCCTCCGGGGGGCGGCCATCTGGGACGAGGTGAAGGACCGGCTGAAAAAAAGCGCCCTGGGCCTGTCCGGCGGGCAGCAGCAGCGGCTGTGCATCGCCCGGGCCCTGGCGGTGGAGCCCCAGGTGCTGCTGATGGATGAGCCCACCTCCGCCCTGGACCCCATCTCCACCTCCAAGATCGAGGAGCTGGCCGCCCAGCTGAAGGAACAGTATACCATCATCATCGTCACCCATAATATGCAGCAGGCCGTGCGAATCTCCGACCGCACCGCCTTCTTCCTGCTGGGCGAGCTGGTGGAGCACGGGGACACGGAGCGGATCTTCTCCGACCCTGCGGACAAGCGCACGGAGGATTACATCACCGGGAGGTTTGGATAATGAGAAGCCATTTTGACGGGCAGCTGGCGCAGCTGAACCGGGAGCTGATCGAGATGGGAGCCCTGTGCGAGAAGATCATCGCCCTCACCTCCAAGGCGCTCACCGAGGGGGATAAGGCCCTGGCCCGGCGGGCCGCGCCGCTGGATGAGGAGATCGACCGGAAGGAGCGCGTCATTGAGAACCTCTGCCTGAAGCTGCTGCTCCAGCAGCAGCCGGTGGCCCGGGACCTGCGGCAGATCTCCGCCGCGCTGAAGATGATCACCGACATGGAGCGCATCGGCGACCAGGCGGAGAATATCGCGGAGATCATCGCCTTCCTGGACCAGCGGGCGGTGGAGAACGACCCCCTGATGGCGGAGATGGCCCGGTCCGTCATCCGGATGGTCACAGAAAGTGTTGATGCCTTCGTAAAACATGATATAATGTTGGCAGAGAAGGTCATCGGGGACGATGATGCGGTGGACCGCTACTTCAATCAGGTGAAGCAGGCGCTGGTGGGGCGGATCGCCGCGGACCCCCGGGAAGGGGGCTGCGCCCTGGACCTGATGATCATCGCCAAGTATTACGAGCGCATCGGCGACCACGCGGTGAATATTGCCCAGTGGGTGATCTTCTCCGTGACGGGAGTACACAAGGAGGAGTGACTATGATCTGGTGCGTGGAGGACGACGCCAGCATCCGGGACATCGAGGTATACGCCCTGAACAGCGCGGGCCTGGAGGCCCGGGGCTTTGAGGACGGCGCGTCCTTCTGGGCCGCTCTGGCCGGGGAACGGCCGGACCTGGCGGTGCTGGATGTGATGCTCCCCGGGGTGGACGGGATGGAGCTGCTGCGGCGGATGCGCGCCGGGGAGCGGACAAGGGACATCCCCGTGATCATGGCCACCGCCAGGGGGCAGGAGTACGACAAGATCCGGGGCCTGGACCTGGGGGCGGACTACTACCTGACCAAGCCCTTCGGCGTGATGGAGTTCGTGTCCTGCGTGAAGGCGGTGCTGCGCCGGTGCGCCCCGAAGGAGGGGCAGAAAAAGCTGCTGCGCTGCGGCGGCCTGATTCTGGATACCGAGGGGCACACCGTCACCGCGGAGGGCGCTCCGGTGGAGCTGACCTATAAGGAGTTTGAGCTGCTGCGGCTGTTTCTGGCCCATCCGGGGGTGGCCTACACCCGGGATCAGCTGTTTCACGAGGTGTGGGGCATGGACTACTGCGGGGAGAGCCGCACCGTGGATATGCACATCCGCACCCTGCGCCAGAAGCTGGGGTCCTGCGGGGCGCTCATCGGCACGGTGCGGGGCGTGGGCTACCGGCTGGAGGGGAATAAGACATGACATGGAAAATCTTCCGCTCGATCCTGCTGGTGGCGGGCAGCGTGCTGCTGGCCAGCCTGCTGGTGATCCTGGGCGTGCTGTATGAGTATTTCGGTGGGGTGCGCACCGGGCAGCTGAAGGATGAGCTGTCCCTTGCCGCCGCCGCTGTGGAGCAGGAGGGGCAGTCCTATCTGGAGCAGGTGGAGTCCGACCGGGTCCGTCTGACCTGGATCGCCGCCGACGGCACCGTGCTGTGGGACACCTCCGCCGATGCCGCCTCCATGGAGAACCACGCCGACCGGGAGGAGGTCCGGGCGGCCCTGGCGTACGGAGAGGGGGAGAGCACCCACTACTCCGGCACCATGCTGGAGAAGACGGCCTACTACGCCTGCCGTCTGAGCGACGGCACGGTGCTGCGCATCTCCTCTGCCTATGCCACGGTGGGCCTGCTGCTGCTGGGAATGCTCCAGCCAGCCATTGTGATCCTGGCTGCGGCCCTCATTCTGTCCGGACTGTTGGCCTACCGGCTGTCCAGGCGCATCGTGGAGCCCCTGAACCGGCTGGATCTGGACCATCCGCTGGAGAACGACGCCTACGACGAGCTGGCGCCCCTCCTGGGGCGCATCGAGCGCCAGCATAAGGAGATCGAGAGCCAGCTGACCGCCCTCCGGCAGAAGAACGATGAGTTTGCCCAGATCACCGCCAGCATGGCGGAGGGCCTGGTGCTGCTGGACAAGGGGGGCACGGTGCTCAGCATCAACCCCGCCGCCCGGCGGGTGTTCGGCGCGGACGAGAGCGCCGTGGGCGCGGATTTTCTCACCGTGGACCGCGGCCACGACCTGAGCCTGGCGGTGCGCGCCGCCCTGGAGGAGGGCCACAGCGAGCTGCGGGCAGAGCGCGGCGGCAGGGACTATCAGATGGACCTCAGCCGCATCTGCTCTGAGGGACAGACCCTGGGCTGCGTGCTCCTCATCTTCGACGTGACGGAGCAGGAGTATGCCGAACGCAGCCGCCGGGAGTTCACCGCCAATGTGTCCCACGAGCTGAAAACCCCTCTGCAGGGCATCATCGGCAGCGCGGAGCTCATCGAGAGCGGCATGGTAAAGCAGGAGGATATGCCCCGCTTCATCGGCCACATCCGCCAGGAGGCGGCCCGGCTGGTGAACCTCATTGAGGATATCATCCGTCTGTCCCAGTTGGACGAGGGGGGCGAGCTCCCCTGTGAGGATGTGGACCTTGCCGCCCTGGCCCGGGGCGTGGTGGACGACCTGAGCCCTGCGGCGCAGGCCCGCCGGGTGAGCCTGTCGGTCACCGGCGGCGGGGCCGTTCTCCACGGTGTGCGCCGCCTGCTCTACGAGATCGTATACAATCTCTGCGACAACGCCGTGAAGTACAACGTGGAGGGCGGCACGGTGGAGATCCGGGTGGACAAAGAGGGGGACAGGGCGGTCCTCTCCGTGGCGGACACCGGCATTGGCATTCCCCCGGAGCACCAGGCCCATGTGTTCGAACGCTTCTACCGGGTGGACAAGAGCCACTCCAAGGCCTCCGGCGGCACCGGTCTGGGCCTGTCCATCGTCAAGCACGCGGTGCTCTATCACCACGGCACCCTGAGCCTGGCCAGCGAGCCGGGCAAGGGGACCACCGTGACGGTGAGCTTCCCGCTGTAAAGCCAAAACAAAGCCGCGCAGCCTGCCGTTTTTGGCAGGCTGCGCGGTCTTTTGCGGAGAAAACCCAGTTGTCCTTTTTGACGGGGGGATTGGGCTCTACTGTGTCGAACACGCCCTTGGCGCTGGCACACAGGCCGGCCAGCCCCTGGATCTCGCTGGGGATGATCAGCTTGGTGGCCCGGCCGTCGGCGGCCTTCTGGAAGGCCTCCAGTGCCTTGATCTTCAGCACGCCCTCGCCGGGCTGGGCCTCGTTGATGAGCTTGATGGCGTCGGCGGTGGCCTGCTGGACCTTCAGAATGGCCTCGGCCTCAGCCTCGGCCTCCAGGATGCGGGCCTGCCGGGCGCCCTCGGCCCGGAGGATGGCGGACTGCTTCTCCGCATCGGCCCGGAGGATGGCGGACTGTTTTTCGCCCTCGGCCACCAGAATCTGAGACTGCTTGGTGCCCTCGGCCTGGAGGATGGCCTCCCGGCGCTCGCGCTCGGCCCGCATCTGCTTTTCCATGGACTCCTGGATGTCCCGGGGAGGCATGATGTTCTTCAGCTCCACCCGGTTCACCTTGATGCCCCAGGGGTCGGTGGCCTCGTCCAGAATGGAGCGCATCTGGGTGTTGATGTGGTCGCGGCTGGTGAGGGACTGGTCCAGCTCCAGATCGCCGATGATGTTCCGCAGGGTGGTGGCGGTGAGGTTCTCAATGGCGCTGAGCGGGTGCTCCACGCCGTAGGTGTAGAGCTTCGGGTCGGTGATCTGAAAGTAGATGAC
>CAKUHW010000137.1 GCA_934659415.1 uncultured Oscillospiraceae bacterium | reverse complement strand
TCTACGGCGACAGCTATCCCTTCACCATGCCCGGCAACACCATGGGCTTCTGCCTGAACTCCGGCCGCATCGCCGGTGAGAACGCCGCGGCCAAGGTAGCCGAATTCTGAGAAAACACCGAGGAGACACCATGATTACACTGACGATCGACGGCCAGACCGTTACGGCCCGGGAAGGCCAGTCCGTGCTCCATGCGGCGCTGGAGGCGGGGGTATACATTCCCCATCTGTGCGACCACCCTGACCTGGAGGCCAAGGGAGGCTGCCGCCTGTGCAGTGTGACAGTCGACGGCGGGGACGTGCCTGTCCCCGCCTGTATGACCGCCGCCCGGGACGGGATGCAGGTGGACAGCCGCAGCGAAGCCGCCATGGCCGTGCGCAAGACCGCCATGGAGCTCATGCTGGCCACCCATCCCTCCGAGTGCACCGGCTGTCCCAAGTACGGCAAGTGTGAGCTGCAGAGCCTGTACCAGTACATGGGCGTGAACGGGCAGGAGTGGCGGCAGAAGTCCCGCCCGGTGCCCACGGACAGCAGCAACCCCCTCATTGAACACCTCTTCACCCGCTGCGTGCGCTGCGGCCGGTGCGTGCGCGCCTGCCAGGACCTGCGGGGAGTGAAGGTGCTGGACTATGTGCGGGACGCCTCCGGCGTCCACGCCGGGGTCCCCGGCGGCAAGAGCCTGGCTGAGGCCGGCTGCCGCTTCTGCGGGGCATGCATCGAGGTCTGTCCCACGGGCTCCATTGTGGACGCTGTGGGCCTGATGGAGAAATACCACGCCTACGCCGACAATGTGGAGCCCTGCCGGGCGGAGTGTCCCGCCCATATCGACATCCCCGCCTACATCCGGGCCATCCGTGCGGGAGATCCCGGCCAGGCCCACGCCATCATCCGGGAGAAGGTCCCCTTCCCTCTGGTGCTGGGGCATATCTGCAACCACCTGTGCGAAACCGGCTGCAAGCGCTCCGCCCTCAACGACCCCATGGGCATCCGCAATCTGAAGCGCTACGCCGTGGAGCACGACACCGACCAGGCCTGGCGGGAGAAGGGCTTCCACAGGGCGCGCACCGGCAAGCGGGTGGCCGTGGTGGGCTCCGGCCCCTGCGGCCTCACGGCGGCCTACTATCTCAACAAGCTGGGCCACGACGTCACCGTGCTGGAAAAGCGGCCCCAGCTGGGCGGCCCCATGACCAGCGGCATCCCCGCCTACCGGCTGCCCCTGGAAGGGGTACAGGCGGAGATCGACTATATCCTGTCCGACGGCGTGCAGGCCAAGGTGAACTGCGAGGTCACCGATGCGGCGGCCCTGCGCCGGGAGCACGACGCGGTGCTCATCGCCGTGGGCGTGTCCCGGGGCCGCAAGCTGCCCCTGCCCGGGGCGGACCTTCCCCAGGTGTACACCGCCATGGACGTGCTGGCGGACAGCCGGGCGGGCAAAGACCTGGGCTATCTGGGCGGACGCGTGTGCGTCATCGGCGCGGGCAGCGTGGGCTACGACGTGGCCCGCAGCCTGGTGCGCCTGGGTCTGGACGTGACCCTCACCTGCCTGGAGCAGGCGGATAAGGTCCTAGCGGACAAGGACGACCAGGAGGAGGGTGCCCAGGAGGGCGTGAAGCTGCTCCCCGGCCGCTCCTTCGAGGCCATCGAGGGCACGGCGGAGCAGGTCACGGGCCTGCGGGTGCACACGGTGCTCTCCTCCACCTATGACCGGGCCACGGGCAAGGTCACCGAGGTGGCTCAGGAGGGCAGCCAGACCGTGCTACCCTGCGACAGCGTGGTGTTCGCCACCGGCCAGTACACTGGACTGCAGGACTATGAGAACTTCGGCATCGAGCTGAGCGGCCGGGGCTATCCGGTGGTGGACGGCCTGCGCACCAGCGCGGACGGCATCTTTGCCGCCGGCGACGCCGTCACCGGCATCAGCTTTGTCATCAAGGCCATCCAGCAGGGCCGCCTGGCCGCTTCCGAGATCGACCGCTATCTGGGCGGCGACGGCTGCATCGACGAGACTCTCACCGAACGCACCCCCGCCGAGGCCCACATCGGGCGCATCGAGGGCTTTGCCGCCCTGCCCCGGGTGGAGCAGGAGCTGCGGGAGGCCGGAACGCGCGCCCGGGACCACGAGGACGTCTACCGCACCTACACCTGCGCGCAGGCCGGGTGCGAGGCGGAGCGTTGCCTGCAGTGCGACCTGCGCCTGAACTTTACGCCTGTCAAGCTGTGGAATGATTACGGAGGGGACAACGGATGAAAGAAGAGCTGCTGAATCTCTCCGAAGCCCAGTGCCCGGTGGACGAGCTGCTGCGCTACGTGAAGGGCCACAGGTGCCTGGACTGCGGCAAGTGCGTGTTCGGCTACGAGGGCGCGGCCCAGCTGGAGCTGACACTGACGGACATCACCATGAAGAAGGGCCGCTCCGGCGATCTGGAGCGGCTGGCCGGGCTGTGCCGGTTGATGAAGGCCCAGAGTCTCTGTGAGGACGGCGTTGACCTGGCGGACACCGCCCTGGCGGTGATGGAGCGCTATGCCGACGACTTTGCCGCCCACACGGCCAAAAAGAGCTGCCGGGCCGGCGTGTGCAGGCGCTTTGTGACCTACCACATCCTGGCGGACAAGTGCATCGGCTGCGGCGAGTGCATGGACGTCTGCGAGGACGACGCCATTCTGGGCAAGAAGAAATTCGTCCACGTCATCGACCAGGACGAGTGCACCCAGTGCGGGAAGTGCCTGGAGGCCTGCGAGGAGGACGCCATTGTGAAGGCCGGCGCCGTAAAGCCCCGCTGCCCCGCCAAGCCAATTCCCTGCAAACGATAACACTATACTATAGAATTCAGGAGGTTCCTGCCCGGCGCGCCCCCTGAAGGGAGCGCTGCGCCGCGGCAAAAACGATACCATGAAAATTTTTGTGATCAATCCCGGCTCCACCTCCACAAAGGTGGCCCTGTTTGAGGACGACAAGAAGCTGTTCCAGGCCAACGTGGACCACGCCGCCGAGGAGCTGAAGAAGTTCAAGGAGATCCGCGACCAGCTGCCCTACCGGATGGAGACCATCCGGGCGGAGCTGGAGAAGGCCAACATCTCCCTGGAGGGCGTGGATGCCTTCGCCGCCCGCTGCGGCGGTTTGGTGGGTCTGAAGGGCGGCGTGTATGCCGCTAACGACAAGCTGCTGGAGCACGCCCGGGCCTGCTTTACTGTGAAGCACCCCAACACTCTGGGCCCCCAGATCGCTGTGGAGCTGCAGAAGCAGTACGGCGGGCAGGTGTTCTGCGTCAACCCCCCCGATGTGGATGAGCTGGACGATGTGGAGCGGGTCACCGGCTTCCACGAGTTCTTCCGGCAGGCCAAGGGCCACCCCCTGAACCAGAAGGAGAACTGCATCCGCTACGCCGCGTCCCAGGGCAAGAAGTATGAGGAGATGAACCTCATCTGCTGCCATATCGGCGGCGGCGTGTCCGTGGGCGCCCACCGGAAGGGCCAGCTGTGCAGCTGCAACGACGCCGTAAACGGCGACGGCCCCATGGCCCCCACCCGCGCCGGCCAGCTGCCCGCCACCGACCTGGTGCACCTGTGCTTCTCCGGCAAGTACACCGAGAAGGAGCTCTATGACCGCATCGTGAAAAACGGCGGCCTCACCGATCACCTGGGCACCTCCGACGCCCGGGAGATCTTGGCGCGCATCGAGGGCGGCGACAAGTACGCCAAGCTGGTGTACGATGCCTTCATCTATCAGCTGGCCAAGGCCGTGGGCGGCTGCGCCGCGGCTCTGAAGGGTCAGGTGGACGCCATCATCTTCACCGGCGGCATCGCCCACGACAAGTATCTGGTGGAGCGGCTGAGCGAGTATGTGGGCTGGATCGCCCCCATCTCCGTCCAGGCGGGCGAGTTTGAGATGGAGGCCCTGGCTGCCGGCGCCATCCGCGCCCTGAAGGGCGAGGAAGAGGTCCTGCAGTACACCGGCGTGCCCGTGTTTGAAAATTTCGACTACCTGAAGCAGTAAGATCTGCCGAAGCCCGGAGGTGCCCGGCAAGGGCAGAGCCCTTGCCCTACGGGTGTGAAACAGACCATTGGTCTGCACCAAGCCTTTAAGCCCCCCTGTGTAAGGGGAGCTGTCACGGCGAAGCCATGACTGAGGGGTTGTTGCCAAAGTCGCCCGCCTTTGGTCCGGTGACAATCCTCCCTGTCGGCAAAGGACGCCGACTGTCCCCCCTTTGCACAAGGGGGGTTATAGGTCTGGCCAAAACCTATGGCCTGCACCAGACCAAAAGCTCCCTTGTGTAAAGGGAGCTGTCACGGCGAAGCCGTGACTGAGGGGTTGTTGCCAAAGTCGCCCGCCTTTGGTCCGGTGACAATCCTCCCTGTCGGCAAAGGACGCCGACTG
>CAKUHW010000136.1 GCA_934659415.1 uncultured Oscillospiraceae bacterium | reverse complement strand
CAGCGGCAGGAGAACCGCCTGAACCAGAAAGAGGAGAACCTGGACCGCAAGACCGAAAACATGGAGCGCAAGGAGGACGCCCTGGCCGCCAAGACCGCCGAGGTGGAGCGGGAGCGGGCCGAGGTGGAGGAGATCAAGGGCCGCCAGCTGGAGCAGCTGGAGCGGATCTCCGGGCTGACCGTAGAGGAGGCCAAGCGCTACCTCATCGAGCAGATCCAGGACGAAGTCACCCACGAGGAGGCCGTAAAGATCAAGGAGATCCAGGCCCGCTTCAAAGAGGAGGCCGACACCTACGCCCGGGAGCAGATCGCCCTGGCCATCCAGCGTTGCGCCGCCGACCATGTGGCCGAGGCCACCGTGTCCGTGGTGCCGCTGCCCAACGACGAGATGAAGGGCCGTATCATCGGCCGCGAGGGCCGCAACATCCGCACTCTGGAGACCATGACCGGTGTGGACCTTATCATTGACGACACGCCGGAGGCCATCACCGTGTCCTGTTTCGACCCCGTCCGCCGGGAGATCGCCCGGCTGGCGCTGGAGAAGCTGATTCTGGACGGCCGCATCCACCCCACCCGCATCGAGGAGATGGTGGAGAAGGCCAAGCGCGAGGTGGACGCCACCATCAAGGCCGAGGGCGAGCGCGCCGTGTTTGAGACCAATGTCCACGGTCTGAACCCCGAGCTCATCAAGCTTCTGGGCCGCCAGCACTACCGCACCAGCTACGGGCAGAACGTGCTGAGCCACTCCATCGAGGTGTCTCACCTGGCCGGTCTGCTGGCTGCCGAGATCGGTGCGGATGTCAACCTGGCCAAGCGGGCCGGTCTGCTCCACGACCTGGGCAAGTCCATCGACCACGAGGTGGAGGGCTCCCACGTGCAGATCGGCGTGGAACTGGCCCGGAAATACAAGGAGAGCGAAGGCGTGATTCACGCCATCGAGGCCCACCACGGCGATGTGGAGGCCCGCACGGTGGTGGCATGTCTGGTGCAGGCGGCCGATGCCATCTCCGCCGCCCGGCCCGGCGCCCGGCGGGAGAACGTGGAGTACTACATCAAGCGGCTGGAAAAGCTGGAGGAGCTCACCTCCTCTTTCCCCGGCGTGGAAAAGGCCTACGCCATCCAGGCCGGCCGCGAGGTGCGCATCATGGTCAAGCCCGAGCAGGTCAGCGAGGACCGGATGGTCATTCTGGCCCGGGAGATTGCCAAGAAGATCGAGGACGAGCTGGAGTACCCCGGTCAGATCAAGGTCAATCTCATTCGGGAGACCAAGGCCATCGAGTACGCCAAGTAAGCACCGCCGCAACAGCCTTGAACAACGCAAAAAGCCTGCGCCCCGGACATGGGGCGCAGGCTTTCTTTTGAGCGGCTTTTCAGTTGTACTGGAGCGTCCTGCTCCCGTACAGGGGGAAAATTTATCCGCAGGGTCCTCTGGGGACGGTCACTGCTTTTCCGGCTCCCCGGGCTTTGCCGGCTCCTCCGGCCGATCTCCGGCAGGGGCGTCCGAGACGTCGCCGTTCTCCTCCTCGGGCAAGGACCTGGGAGGGGCGGGGGGCTCGCTGACGATGTGCACGGAGCGGGCAGGAGGCTCCACGTCCCCGCTCTGGACACGGCGGGCGCCGGTCTGGGTGGAGGCATAGGGGGAGTCCGCCTCGGCGGGGTCACGGCCCTCGATGATGGCCACCATCTCTGCGCCGGTGATGGTCTCCTTCTGCAGCAGATAGGCCACCACCTTGTCCATATCCTCCCGGTTGGCCTCCAGGATCTCCACCGCCTGGGCATAACACTTGTCCAGGATGTCCTTCACGGCCTTGTCCATATCGGCGGCGGTCTCCTGGGCACAGTCCAGACCATAGCCGCCGTCCAGATACTGATTGCGCTTGGAGGCCAGCGCCATCATGCCGAACTGATCGCTCATACCGAACATAGCCACCATGTTGCGGGCGGTGTTGGTGGCCTCCTGAATGTCCTGGGAAGCGCCGTTGGTCATGGTGTGCATGACCACCTCTTCCGCGGCCCGGCCGCCCATGGACACGCAGATCTTGGCCATGAGCTCATCCCGGGTGCGCAGCTCGGTCTTATCCTCCTCGGGCATCAGCAGGGTGTAGCCCAGAGAGCCCTGGGTGTGGGGCACGATGGTGATCTTCTGCACCGGCTCGGTGTTCTTCTGCTTATAGGCCACCATGGCATGGCCCACCTCGTGATAGGCCACCAGCTTTTTCTCGAACTCCGTGAGCACGCTGCCCTTCTTCTCCGTGCCGGCGATGACCAGCTCGAAGGCGGCCATCAGGTCCTCCTGGGTCACCAGGCGGCGGCCCTTGCGCACGGCCCGCAGGGCGGCCTCGTTGACGAGGTTGGCAAGGTCTGCGCCCACGCAGCCGGCGGTGGCCAGGGCCACCTTCTTCAGGTCCACGTCCTCCGCCAGCTTGATGTTGCGGGTGTGCACCTGCAGCGTGGCCAGGCGGCCGGCCAGGTTGGGCCGGTCCACCACGATGCGCCGGTCAAAGCGGCCGGGCCGCAGCAGGGCCTGGTCCAGCACCTCGGGCCGGTTGGTGGCCGCCAGCAGAATGATGCCCTTGGTGGGGTCAAAGCCGTCCATTTCGGCCAGCAGCTGGTTCAGGGTCTGCTCCCGCTCGTCGTTGCCGCCCATGCGGTTGTCACGGGACTTGCCGATGGTGTCGATCTCGTCGATGAACACGATGCAGGGGGCCACCTTGGCGGCCTCCTTGAACAGGTCGCGCACCCGGCTGGCGCCCACGCCCACGAACATCTCCACAAAGTCGGAGCCGCTGATGGAGAAGAAGGGGACGTTGGCCTCCCCGGCCACAGCCTTGGCCAGCAGAGTCTTGCCGGTGCCCGGAGGGCCCACCAGCAGCGCACCCTTGGGCAGCTTCGCGCCGATGTCGGTGTACTTCTGGGGGTTGTGGAGGAAGTCGATGATCTCCGTGAGGGACTCCTTGGCCTCGTCCTGCCCGGCCACATCCCGGAAGGTGACGCCGGTGGACTTCTCCATATAGACCTTGGCGTTGGACTTGCCCACGCCGCCCAGGCCGCCGAAGCCGCCGCCGGAGCCCATCTTCTTGAACATCCAGCGGTACACCAGCACCAGGCCCAGCACGGTGATGAGGGTAGGCACCACATAGCTGACCACCGCGGAGAGCAGATACTGCTGCTGGGTGACCAGTTCCGCGCCGTAGTTCACGCCCTTCTCATCCATGAGGGTGATGAGATCGGTGTCGGTGACGGGGGGCGGGGCGGTGACAAAGGTGATGGCCGCGCCGTCCAGGCTGCCCTTGCCGCCGGTGAGGGTCTGGAACAGGGTCTTGTTGCCCAGCTGCTGCTCCAGCTGCTCGGCGTACTCGGTGAGGGGGGGCGTGCCGGTCTTTACAGTGAAGTAGTACGCACTGGACTCCATATCCACCTGATCCACATAGCCCGCGCTCACCCAGGCCTTGAACTGGCTGTACTCCACCTCTTGGGTGCTGGCGCTGCGCAGGGAGCCGGAGCAGGTGTTCAGCAGCAGCACCAGCAGGACCGCCCACAGCACGATGGACAGGAAGCTGAGCGCCGGGCGCTTCTTGTTGTCGTTCCCGCCGTTCTGGTTCTGATCGTTTCTCTTATTCGGCTTTTTGGGTCCGTCCATAAGGGTGTCCTCCTAATTGATCACGCACAAAATGCGATACATACCATTTTAGTCTGCCCAAGTATAGCATACCTGCGCATCAAAAACAAGAAATCTTCATGTCGTCCCTGTGAATTTTCTGTGACGGCGCGGCCCTATTTCCCTCTTTCCCCCGGGCGAAAAACATGATATGATAGCAGGGCAAGACCGGCCGGCCCGGCCCCGTGGGACCCCGGCGGCATTTTTTACAAGGAGCTGACCCATCATGCGTGAAGAGAACAGGCGGCCCCGCCCGGCCGAGGCGGAGACGGAGGCGGACGGCCTGATCGAGGGGCGCAACGCCGTGATCGAGGCGCTGCGCTCCGGCGCGGCCATTGACAAGGTGCTCATCGCCCGGGGCGAGACCGACTCCACCCTGGCCCATATCGCCGCCGCGGCCCGGGACAGAGGGATCGTGGTGGCCGAGTGCGACCGGCGCAAGCTGGACGGCATGAGCCGCACCAAGAGCCACCAGGGTGTGATCGCCGTAGCCGCCGTGCGGGAGTATGCCAGCGTGGACGATATCCTCTCCGCCGCTGCCGCCCGGGGTGAGGCACCCCTTATCGTGGTGTGCGACGAGCTGTCCGACCCCCACAACCTTGGGGCCGTGATCCGCACCGCCGAGTGCGCCGGGGCCCACGGTGTGATCATCCCCAAGCGGCGCTCCGCGGGGCTTACCGCCATCGTGGGCAAGACCTCCGCCGGGGCGGTGAGCTATCTGCCCGTGGCCCGGGTGCCCAACCTCACCGCCCTGCTCAAAGA
>CAKUHW010000135.1 GCA_934659415.1 uncultured Oscillospiraceae bacterium | reverse complement strand
GAACATATCCATAAAGATATCGCTGCCCCGCAGGTGGGAGGCCAGGGTGAACGGGCCGGTGATCAGGCCGTACAGAGCGGTCTCCTCCCCGATGGCGGCCTTGACCCGGCGCATGGCGTCGCAGATCAGGGGAATACGGCCGTCCTGCGGGCCGGGGATGGTGCACTCACAGGGGACCACGGGGTCCTCCAGATCGTCTGTGGCCAGAGGGTGAGAGGCCACGGAGGGAGGGCCGTCGGGAGCCCATACCAGGTCGCACCCCAGAATCTCCGCCTCCACCTGAAGGTCAAAGATGCAGCACTCGCCGTCCGGCTTGAACATCCGGTTGACCTCCAGCAGGCACTCCGTGAGCTTGTCCGCGTCCTGAAGCATCTCGGTGGCGGTGTAGCCCTTCAGACGGGCCGCATAGCTGCCGGCAAAGGGGATCCAGGCCGCCCGGGGGGTGGGCTTGTGCTCCAGCGTGGCAAACAGCAGTTCTTTCGGCGTCATAGCAGACATCCTCCTTTTTTCCTTTTTATATGATCCGGCATCGGCGGCCGGATCACGCTCCGCTTTGTATTTTATCAGGCTATGCCCCGGCTGGAAAGGAAGTCTCTTTTGATTTTAGGTAATTTTATGTGATTTTACCCCACCGGACTGAAAAAGAGGAAAAAGCAGGAGCAGCGAATATCCGCGCTGCTCCTGAAGCTGTCAAACGTTTTCTCTCAATTTTTGGATGACCCGAGCTGTGCCGGGTCCACCTCGCCGTAGCGCTCCAGCGGCTCGCCCTCCACCAGGATCTGCACGGACTTCACCGAGCTGAGGCTGCACAGGGATTCGGTGATGGAGCGCAGCGCCAGCTCCTGCTCCTGTTCGGTATCCGGCATGTACTCCAGCAGCGCGGCAGACAGGTCGGCATAGCACACGCCGTCGTCCACCCGGGCGGAGTAGGCCTCCACCCCGGCGGGCAGCAGCCGCACAAGCTCCGGGTCCGACGGGCCGGCCAGCAGCGCCTCCAGCACCGCCAGGGGCGCGGACTCGCTCTCCGTCAGGCGGAAGGTGCGCAGCTCCGCACCCAGCTCCCAGCTGTCCGCCCGCCGGAAGCACAGCATGGCCGTCACCTCCACGGGCTCCTCCTCCACGCCGGAGAACACCACGTCCTCCCGGCGGAGGATCCGGCGGGGATGGCTGCCATTTTCCACGGTGATGCGCACTCCGTCCACCCCGTCCAGCTGGACCAGCGTCAGGGCGACGCAGTAGTCCGCCAGAGTCTGCTCCACGCCGGTCAGGGCCCCGTACTCCTCCGACAGCTCCACCTGGAGGATGCTGCCGCTGCGCTTCCAGCTCACCAGGCGGGTCCCCGCCGGGAAGGGGCTGGTGAGGCCGCTGTTCTCCGCGGGGCCGGCCAGGAGCGCGCCGAGCATGCTCTCCGCATCCGCCGCGCCCCGGTAGGGGGCGCTCCCCACAGCCTGGGACACGCCGGTCCAGCCGCCCTCTCCGGAGAGGGCGGTGGTGAACCACAGCCGGGTCCCCTCCTCCCGGCTCTCCCGGCCGGGCGCGCACCCGGGCAGAAGGCACAGCAGCGCCAGGCACAGCAGCGCCCCGGTCAGTCCTTTTCTCCGCTTCATGCCTGCACCTCCTTCGGCGCGGCGGGAAACTCCACCTCAAAGCAGGTGCCGCAGCCCTCTTCCCCGGGCCGCACCACAATGCTGCCGTCGTGCAGGTGGACGGTCTCCCACACGATGGACAGGCCCAGGCCGGTCCCTCCCGCCGCCCGGGAGCGGGCCTTGTCCACCCGATAAAACCGGTCGAAGATCTTCTCCCGCTCGTCCTCGGGGATGCCTACGCCGGTGTCGCTGACGGTGAGGAGCACCCGCTCGCCGCTGCGGCGGGCCGTCACGTTCACCTTTCCGCCGGGAAGATTGTATTTGATGGCGTTCTCCACCAGATTGAACACCACCTGATAGAGGTCGTCCTCGGTGGCGAGGACCATGCAGCCGCTCTCCACCCTGCGCCGCAGGGAGATATCTCCGGCCTGGGCCAGCGGGGAGAGCATATGGGACACCTTTTCCACCACGGCCCCCACGTCCACCGCCGTCCGCTCCCGGACGGGGGCGGCGTCCAGGCGGGTAAGGGTGAGCAGCCGCTCGCTGATGCGGGTAAGGCGCGCGGCCTCCTCGCCGATGTCGCCCACAAACTCCCGCACGGTGTCCATATCCACGTCGGGGCTCTGGAGGATGGAGTCCGTGAGCAGGCGGATGGAAGCCAGGGGCGTTTTCAGTTCGTGGGAGGCGTCGGACACGAAGCGGCGGCGGACCTCCTCCGTGGTCTGGAGCCGGTCGGTCAGCTGGTTGAACTCCTGGGCCAGCAGGGCCAGCTCATCCCGGCCCCGGGCCTCCACCCGGTGGCTGTACTCGCCCTCCCGCACCCGGCGGATGGCCCCCAGCAGCTGGGAGGTGCTGCGGGTAAGGGCCTTGGCCAGCACTACGGTCAAAATCAGCGCCACCGCCCCGATCAGCAGGGAGATATAGCGCAGGTTGGACTGGATGGAGCGCAGCAGCTGGGCCTGCTCCGTGTCATATTCGTAGAGATAGACCGCGCCCAGGGTCTCACCCCGGTAGACGATGGGGGCCGCCACCCGGGAGCGGAACGCGCCGTCCCGGTATTCGGTGCGGAACACGTCCTCCCCCTTCAGGGCCGCGGCCACCTCGCCGATGAGGGCGTAGCCCCCCTCCCGGTCGTCCAGGGTGGAGCTGTCGTAGAGGATGCGCCCTGTCCCGTCGGTGATGAGCACCCGGGTGCCCTGCAGGTCCTCCAGCAGAGCCATGGCCTGCTGGGCGCTCTCCTCCGTGAGGGTCTCGGTGACGGCGATGGCGCTGCCGATGGTGAGCGCCTGGCGCTTCAGACTGCGCTCCTTGGAGGTGAACACCATGTTCTCCGCCATGAGCAGCGGATAGGTGTTCATCACCAGCAGGATCACGGCGGTCACCAGAATATAGGTCAGGGCATACTTCACCTGTACGCTGCGAAAAAAGGGCACCCGTCCCCTCTTCCCCGCGGCCCCGCGCTCCCCTCGCATAGACTCCCTCCCCCTTAGTAAAACGGCCCTCACTTTCCGTGGGAAAGTGAGGGCCTCCATGCCGTCAAAAAACGTCCCTGGCCTCCTGATGCCTGTCGTTCAGCGTCTGCCGCCGCCCCGGCGGCTGCGCACCTCGTTCATATGCAGCTCGGACAGCTTGCTGTCGGAGGAGGCCATGAACTGCTTCAGCTGATCTTCAAAGCTCTGGGGGCCCTTCTGCTGGACCGCCTCCGTCTGGAAGGTCTGCGGCCTGCGGCCTGCGTTATTATGGGGGCGGCGCTCGCCGCTCTGCCCGCCCTCGCCGCGGGGCGCGGGACGGCGCTCCGGCCGGGCCGGAGGCGGCAGCGTCTGCTTGATGGACAGATTGATCCGGTTGTTGGCATCGATGCCGATGACCTTCACCGTAACGGTCTGCCCCTCCGTCAGATGCTCGTGCACGTCGTTGACGTAGGAATAGGCGATCTCCGAAATATGTACCAGCCCGGAGCAGTTGCCCGGCAGGGACACGAACGCGCCGAACTTGGTGATGCCTGTTACCTTTCCCTCTAAAACAGAACCAACTTCAAACCCCATAAATCCTTTTTCCCTTTTCCTTCCGATATAGATTAGTCAGCGGTATCCACGAACCGAAGCTCTCCCGTCTCCAGCAGCCCCAGCTTGCTCCGGGCGATGTTCAGCACATACTCCCAGTCATCGCTGTGGTCGATGGCGTCGGCCAGGGCGGCGTTTGCCTCCTGCTGGGTCTGGACCTGGGCCTTGTACTGGTCCCGCATGGTCTGGGCCTGGGAGAGCTGCCCCCGCACGGTGAGCAGACTGATCGCCGCCACCGCCAGCAGCACAAGAACAAGCAGCTTTGTGGCAATGCCCGCGCGCTTGAATTTCATGAGGAGCGCCCTCCCTTCCGGTAAAGCCTGGATGATAATACGCCATGCTCATTTTATACCATCCGCGCCAGTTTTGGAAGTCCCTTTTCGCATTTTTGAAAAATTTTTTTGTGCCCCGTCCCAGCCGCCGCGCCGGGCGGAGCAGCCAGAGCGTCAGCCGCCCCACCCACGCGCAGGCCGCCAGCAGCGCCGGCAGCACCAGGCGGCTGAGGGTGAGCAGATAGGTCCCGCCGCCCAGCAGCAGCGCGCACCCCAGATACAGGCGCACCCGTCCCGCCTCCCAGGCGAGGGCCGCGGTGAACAGCAGCACCGTGGCCGCCGCCCAGAACAGCAGGTCCAGCAGAAAGGCCAGCCAGCGCCAGCCCAGACTGCGGCGCAGGGCGCGCAGCACATCGTACCCCAGGCCCAGCGCCGCCCCCAGCCCGGCGCAGCGGAGAAAGGTCAGGGCCTGGGCGGCCGTGTCCACATGCACGGCGCCT
>CAKUHW010000134.1 GCA_934659415.1 uncultured Oscillospiraceae bacterium | reverse complement strand
TCACCAGGCAGATCACCACGCCCAGGTATACGAAGATGTTGTGCCCGAAGATCAGCTGGCCCGCCACGGGGATATCCTGCAGGGCCTTGGGGAAGGGGGAGTTCTGGAAGTAGGCCTTCAGGGCGTTGCCCACCACCACATAGCCGCCCTCCCGGGTGCGCATGTACTCGCCCATGAACTGGCCCACGCCGGTGCCGAAGATGGTGAGGGCCAGGCCGGTGACGTTCTGGTTGGTGCGCAGGGAGATGGTGAGGAAGCTGAAGATCAGCGCCCCCACAGCCCCCGCCAGGAAGGCGCACAGGATGGCCAGCAGCACGGCCACGGCCCCGCTGGCTGCCGCCCCGGCGGCCTTCTCATAGTAGAAGGCCCCCGCCAGGCCCAGGGCGCCGCCCATGTACATCATGCCCTCCACGCCCAGGTTCATGTTGCCCGACTTCTCCGTGAGCACCTCGCCCACGGTGCCGAACATCAGGGGCGTGCCGTTGAGGATGGCGTTGAAGATAAGCTGAATCACCGTATTCATTCAGACGCCCCCCCCTTCTCCGCCCCGGAGCGGACGATGATGCGGTAGTTGATGAAGAACTCGGCGGCCAGCATGCAGAACAGGAACACGCCGGTGATGATGTCGGAGATGGAGGCCGGGATGGCCATGCGGGTCTGCAGGGTGCTGGCGCCCTTGTCCAGCACCGCCAGCAGCAGGGAGATGGCGATCATGGCGAAGGGGTTCAGCTGAGCCAGCCAGGCCACGGTGATGGAGGTGAAGCCCACGCCGTCGGCCACGCTGTCGTACAGGGTCTGGTTGGCACCGGAGGCCACCATGTAGCCCACCAGGCCGCAGATGGCTCCGGAGAGGAGCATGGTGCGCACGGTGATCTTCGCCACGTCCATGCCGGCGTAGCGGGCGGTGTTCTCGCTCTCGCCGATGACGGCGATCTCATAGCCGTGCTTGGTGTACTTCATGTACACGAACATGAACACCGTCAGGGCCAGCACGATGATCCAGCCGCAGTGGACGCCGAACACCTTGGGCAGAACGGCCGCCTTATTGAAGTTGGGGATGATCTGGCTGCCGGGCTTGCCCTCCCAGGGCCCCCCCTGGAGCCAGCGGACCACGCCGATGATGATATAGTTCATCATCAGGGTGAACAGGGTCTCGTTGGTGCCCCACTTTGCCTTGAACACGGCGGGGATCAGCGCCCAGATGCCGCCGGCCACAGCCGCGGCCAGGCCCATAACGATAAGCAGCACGGCGGAGGGCAGCTTGTCATAGAAAAAGAGGGCGAAGTAGCTGGCGGCGATGGCTCCCGCGGTGATCTGCCCCTCGGCGCCGATGTTCCAGAAGCGCATCTTGAAGCAGGGGGCCAGGGCCAGGGCGGTGCCCAGCAGGGGCACGGCGATCTTGATGGTCTGCCGCAGGGAGGCGGGCTTGCCCAGGGAGCCGGAGAGGATGGTGCCGTAAGCGCCGAAGGGATTGCTGCCCAGGGCCAGGAAGATCAGCGCGCCGATGAGGATGGCGGCCAGGAAGGAGCCCAGCCGGATGGCCCAGGCCCTGCCCCGGGGCAGCTCCCCCCGCTTGGCCAGGCGGAAAAGCGGCGTTTTCTGTTCATGCATTCTGCGTCCCCTCCTCTCCCTCCAGGCGGGTCATGAGCATGCCCACCTGCTCTTTGGTGGCGGTGCGGGCGTCCACAATGCCGGACACCCTGCCCGCGCACAGCACCAGGATGCGGTCACACAGCTCCAGCAGCACGTCCAGATCCTCGCCCACAAAGACGACCGCCACGCCCTTTTTCTTCTGCTCGGTCATCAGGTTGTAAATGGTATAGGAGGTGTTGATGTCCAGCCCGCGCACGGCGTAGGCGCTCATGAGCACCGAGGGGGCGGAGGCGATCTCACGGCCCACCAGCACCTTCTGCACGTTGCCGCCGGACAGCCGGCGCACGGGGTAATCCACGTCGGGGGTGACCACCTCCAGGTCGCGCATGACCTGCAGCGCCAGCTCGTTGGGGTCCTTCCGGCGGACGAACAGGCCCCTGCCCTTGCGCCAGGAGCGCAGCATCATGTTGCCCGTCATGCCCATGCCGCCCACCAGGCCCATGCCCAGCCGGTCCTCGGGGACGAAGGCCATGGCCACGCCGGCGTCCTTGATCTGCATGGGGGTCTTGCCCACCAGCTCGGAGGGGGCCTTCCCCTCGGGGGTGTAGCGGATGGAGCCCCCCGCCACCGGCTGCAGCCCGGCGATGGCCTCCAGCAGCTCCTTCTGGCCGGAGCCGGCAATGCCCGCCACGCCCAGGATCTCCCCGCCCATGGCGGTGAAGGTCACATGGTCCAGCTTGGTGACCCCCTCGCCGTCTACCACCGTCAGATCGGTGACGGCCAGGCGCTCGGTGGGGTCTACCGGGTCGGGCCGGTCGATGTTCAGGGACACCGGGCGGCCCACCATCATGTTGGTCATCTCCTGGGGGTTGGTGTCCCTGATGGCCATGTCGCCCACAAAGTGGCCCCGGCGCAGCACCGCCACCCGGTCGGCGATCTCCATGACCTCGTGGAGCTTATGGGTGATGATGACCACCGACTTGCCGTCCGCCTTCATGGCCCGCAGCACCTTGAACAGCCGCTGGGTCTCCTGGGGGGTGAGCACGGCGGTGGGCTCGTCCAGGATGAGGATCTCCGCCCCCCGGTAGAGCACCTTCACGATCTCCAGCGTCTGTTTTTCCGACACGGACATATCGTAGACCTTCTTGTCCGGGTCTACGGCGAAGTCGTACCGGTCGCTGATCTCCAGAATCTTCTGCCGGGCGCTCTTCAGGTCCAGCAGCCAGCTCCCCTTCAGGCCCAGCACCACGTTCTCCGTGGCGGTCATCACGTCCACCAGCTTGAAGTGCTGGTGCACCATGCCGATGCCGTAGCGGAAGGCGTCCTTGGGGGAACGGATGGACACCTCCTCGCCGTTTACGAAGATCTGTCCGGAGTCGGGGCTGTAGATGCCCGCCAGCATGTTCATCAGGGTGGTCTTACCGCTGCCGTTCTCGCCCAGCAGGGAGAGGATCTCTCCCCGGCGGATGTCCAGCCAGACCTTGTCGTTGGCCACGGTGGAACCGAAGGTCTTGGTCACATCCCGCATTTTGATCACGCAGTCGTCCTGCAAGGGTCATCATCCTTTCCGTCATAAAAATGGGAATTCCGTGGACCCGCAGCGGCGCCCGGCTCTCGGGCGCTCCTGCGGACGCACGGCATTTTTTATTTCCGCAGAAAAGGCGGGGAGGGGCCGCCCAAAAGGGGCGGCCCCTATCCGGTTTTCGTCTCGGGTTTTGCTTAGTAGGCGGAGTTCAGCCACTCGATGCCGTCCACCCGCAGGGTGAAGTAGGGGGCGGACTGGAAGTAGGACTCATGGAAGGCGCCGTCGAACACGGCCTCCTCGGAGTCGGCGTTGTAGTCGCCGTCGGTGTCCAGAGCGAAGGCGTGGGTGACGGTCTCCCCGTCGACGGTGAAGGTGGAGGTGTCAAACACCTGGATGGCGCCGTTCTTGATGCCCTCCTCCACCTCGGCCAGCTTCTCGGCGGTGCCGGGGGCGGCGATGGCCTCGTTCAGGGCGGTCATGACCACGGCGCCGTCAGCCATGCCGTGGTTCACATAGTCCTGCTCCAGCTCCTCGCCGTTCAGCACGCACTTGATGGCGTGGACAAAGTAGCCGGTCCAGTCGATGCGGGTGCCGATGATGGAGGCCTCGGGAGCAACGCCGGTCATGTCGTTGTTGTAGCCGGTGTGGTACACGCCCTTCTGCTGGGCGGTGGTGGCGGGGGTGGTGTTGTCGGAGTGCTGGGAGATCATGATGCAGCCCTCATCGCACAGGGCGGCGGCGGCGTTGGCCTCGGCGGTGGCATCAGACCAGGAGCCCACGAACTGCACCTTCATGGTGGCGGAGGGGCACACGCTCTTGGCGCCCAGGTAGTAGGCGGTGAAGCCGGAGATGACCTCGGCGAAGGAGTAGGCGCCCACATAGCCGATCACGGCCTGCTCGGCGGTGATCTCGCCGTCGTCGATCATCTGCTGCATCTTCATTCCCGCGGCCACGCCGGCCACATAGCGGCCCTCATAGATGTTGGCGAAGGCGTTGTGGGTGTTGGCCAGGTCGTCCTTCCAGGAGCCCTCGTTGGTCATGCCCACGAAGGTGACGTCGGGGTTCTCGACGGCCACGCGGAGCATGGCGGGCTCCTGCCCGTAGGAGTTATTGAAGATGATGGAGCAGCCCTCCTCCACCAGCTCCTCGTTGGCCACGGCCACGGGGTCGCCCTCGATGAGGTTGTACTTCACGATCCACTCCACGTTGATGCCCTCGGCCTTGAGCGCCTCGTCGGCGGCCTCTTTGCCGCGCATGAAGTTGTAGGTGTAGCCCTGGTCGTTCTCGTCGCCGATGCAGATCAGGCCGACC
>CAKUHW010000133.1 GCA_934659415.1 uncultured Oscillospiraceae bacterium | reverse complement strand
TGTTGGTGAAGAACACCATCAGGTCGGGACAGCCCATCTTCCGCCGCAGTCCGCCCGCGGGCTTGGTGAAGATCTTTACCCGGCAGCCGTAAGACTCGCACAGCTCCCGGTAGCGGCACTCCATGCACTCGTTCCCGCCCAGTATCACAATACTCATGTTGGCCGTCCTTTCGAGTTAGTTATGTCTAACCATTGGCTGAAAATTTTGGTTAGATACCTCTAACCACATTCAGCATACCATATCGCGCCGGGCTTGTCAACCCTTTTTGTACCGCCATTGACACTGATACACACTTCCACGAAACGCCACGGTACCCCCGTGGAATTGCCATACTCCACGAGGGTATCCGTCCGCCAAACAAAAGGCCCGTTGGCGTTTTGATCGCGGTTTTACATCGTCTCTGCCTTACGGGACGATCTGGTCTTCCAGATCGCCGCGCTTTTTGGCCCGGCTATAGCCGACAGCCGCCGCAATTCCATAAGCCACCATAACCACGATCACACCAATCATCCAAATCATTGAGGTATTCATAAGAGTATCACCCCGCCTTTTCGTTATTCATCATCCTGATAAGGCTTGCCGTGGCGAACCAAAAGGCTGATCAGATAGCCCCCTACAACGATCACTGCGATAATAGCCAGCGCCTTGAAGAAAAGTTCCCAAAACATTGCACATGCCCCCTTATTTATTGGCTGCCTTGGCCTGCTTACTCCACAGACCAGGCTTGCCTTTGACGATCAAATTGCCCACTACAGAGAGGACGAGCCCCAGAATTGCAGTGACATAGGGATTGGGGAATGCCTCAGCGGTGGTCCCAAAAAGAGTGGGCAGCGGCGTCAGCGACCAGGCAAAATTGGCGATCCAAGTAATGGCCAGCGTAATAAGCGCAACCTTGGAGCTGCGCTTCCAGAACAGGCCGAAAATAAACAGCCAGAACACCGGTGCGATCCAGGCAAAGGCCCAGTTCATGGCGCCAACGATAGAGGCAATGCTGGCAGAAATAATGATCGCCGCAGTACACAGAATAACCACCACAATACGGATGACCAGCGTGACCTGCTTGTCCGTAGCGCGGGGATTGTACAGACCCTTGTAGATGTCATAGCCAAACATAGTGCCGCACCCCAGGGACGTAGCAGCGAAGGAGGACAGGCATGCTGCAATAGCCGTACCGCACAGCAGCGCACACACAACAGGGGGCAGCCGGTCCACCAGCATTGTGATGGCGGCAGACCCTGCGCCCAACTGCGCATACTCTGGAATAGAACGGGCGGTAAGGCCCAAAGTCACACTGAATACGCCGAACAGGGCATTGACGGGCGCCACGATCCACAGCGCTTTCCGAATGTCCTTCGTCCGCTTTGCGGCCATAGGTGTCTGTGTGTTGGCCTGAGACACAGGGCCATAGAAGGCGGTGGAGCAGATATTGGCCAGGGCAAAGCTGAACCAAATGGATGGCGTACCGAAAATCTTGGTCATAAAGGCAGTGGAGGCATCGGACTCAAAAAAGCTCTTCACTCCAGCAAAGTTGCTGCCCGGCAGGGTGCGGGCAATACAAACCGTGGCTATGATAATACCCAGATAGAGCACAATCATATTGATAAGATTGACCGAGCTCACCTGCTTCAGGCCGGCCAACACCACATAAAGTATACCAATGATGCCGGATACAATAATCGCCATGCGAAGATCCCAGCCGGTCAGCGCAGACACGACAATGCCAACGCCCTGAGTCTCCACAGTAAGCACACCGAAGGTCACGCCAGACATTACACAGGAAACACCGATTTGCGTCGGTTTTCCATACATTTTTTCCAGTGCCTGGGACACAGTGGCCACGCGCAGCTTACGCAGCCAGGGACCGGTGCACAGGCACAGCAGCACAAAGTGCACCGTGTTGCCGAAGCAGAACCACATAGCCACTGCGCCCAGACCGTAGGACATTTCAAACATACCCATAATATGCGGACTGCCAAGGGCGGTCAGGGTCATGGTCGCCACCAGCAGCGGAAAGCTGAGGCTGCGGTTGGCCAGGGCAAAGCTGTCTTCCCCATTTTTCACCTTGCGGTTTTTGAGTGCCACAATGATTCCGATCCCGACGGTGATCAGCACCTCATAGATCAGAACCATGGCAATGACAGAAGTCTTCAACGAAATCGCTCCCTTCTCAGACAAGTTTAGAAAATACTGCTTCAGCAGCCGGCTGCCCCGGCGTAAATGTACTTCCAGGGCTGCAGCTGTTCAAAGGCCGCGCTGGCCGCCAGCACATCGGCATCCCGAAAGCGACGGCCCACGATCTGCATCCCCGCCGGCAGGCCGTTGGCCATCAGGCCCATGGGAACAGAAGCCGCCGGATGGCCAGTCATATTGAAAAAATAAGTCATGCAATAGCCGATGGACGGATCCACCCTTATCCCGTTGATACTGGTGGGGCCCAGCGTATTGCGGTCCCCTGTGTTGCGCACCGGGCCGCAGGCCGTCGTGGGGGAAAGAATCAGATCATAGCATTCAAATGCCTGCTGGAACTCATCATAGACCTCCGTGCGCATCTCGTCATAGGCCACATAGTCCAGGAATGTTCCATGCCGCGCCTTTTCCAGCGCCTCAGTCAACTCCGGCGGCAAGTCGTCCCGGTGGTCCTTCAGCAGATCCAGGCCCCCCTTCCGCATACGTTCAACAGCCCCGATGGTGGTAATGCAGATCTGCTCACACCACAGGCGGGAATACTCATATTGATCTCGTGGGAATTGGAAGTTCACAGGCTCCACATGGGCCCCCGCCGCCTCGAACAGCTGTGCACAGCGGATGAGCATTTCCGCCAGCTCCTGCTCCACTGGAAAAATTCCAAAATCCGCAGTAAAACCGATCCGCCACCCTGTCAGCGGACGCTTCAGCTCTTCCACATAGTCATAGGGAGGCCGCTCCACGGACAGGGGATCCCGTGGATCATAGTAGGCCATCTGATTGAGCACCAAGGCACTGTCTTCCACAGTACGTGTCAGCACACCGTCGAAGGTATAGGGATGACTTGCACAGAAGGCATCCGGCCGCGCCACATCCGGAATCGTTCCAACAGAAGCCTTGTAACCAAACAGCCCACACCAGGCGGCGGGAATTCGGATGGAACCGCCGCCGTCTGTCCCCTCGGCGATGGGAAGGAGTCCTGCTGCTACCGCCGCCGCGCTGCCACCGGAGGAACCTCCGGAATTATATGCCGTGTTGAATGGGTTACAGGTCGGACCGTACAGATAGTTATCTGTAGTCCCCCGATAGGCCATAGCAGGCGCATTGGTCTTTCCAACCATGACAGCGCCGGCCTGTTCCAGGTTCATACAATAATTGGAGTACCCAGTATCCAGCCCGCCGGACAAAGCCTTGATGCCGCCGGAGCTACCGGGCCACCCAGGTTTTCCGGGCAGAAAGTCCTTCAGGGCCGTAGGCACGCCGAAAAGCGGGCCGCTCATCTGATTCAGAATCTGCTTCCGCTCCAGCTTGAGCGCCTGCTCCCTGGCATACTCCGGGTTCAGGTACGTAAAGGCATTCAACTCAGGGTTCCGGCACTCAATACGGGCCAGAAAATGATCCATGACCTCCAACGGAGAGAGCTCTTTCTTTCGGATTGCCCTGGCCAACTCAACGGCAGACATATAGGAAAGGTCCTGCATTGCGGTCTTCTCCCTTCCGCCGCTATCAGTCATCCCTCTTGCGATTGACCACAGCGTTGCACTCGATCTCCACCAAAAACTCCGGGCGGGCCAGGCAGCCAGCCTGCAGAATAGTACTCGCAGGAGGGTGAGCCACCAAATCGGGTGCGTACTCCTGGTAGAATTTCAGCTCGGTGGCGCGCATCACGGGATAGTCCCTGATGTCCTTGAGCATGATAAAGGTTTTGAACACATTCTCCAGGCAAGAACCGGCATCTTCCAGTACCTGCTTCATCTTCGTCAGCGCCACCCACATCTGATCCTGCATGGTATTGGTGGTGCAGCTGCCATCCTCAAACTTCTGTGCAGTCATACCGGATACATACAGGATGTTGTCCACTTCCACCGCATTGGCATAAATGGGAGTTCCCGGTGCCACATTGGGGTAAATCTGCTCCACACCCTTCACATAGCAGGGGTGCTTTTTGATATAGCTTTCCATATCGTTCTGTCTCCTTTCACTATAACCCGCTTTTCATCGGGCAGGTTCATTATAGAGGACGGCAAATCATCTCCGCAAGCAATTTCTGCATCATTTTTATCTAAAATGCAATGTCCACCATCAGTCTATTGACAAATTTGTCACTTTATTATACAATTGTTCAATACCGATGAACACATTTGAGCATCTGGAGGAGCGCATAAATGAACAAAATCGTGATCAAGCCCAAAGACCTTTATAGCATCAGTCCGATGCTTAAAGGCGTAATGGACCTCGCTTTTGATGAA
>CAKUHW010000132.1 GCA_934659415.1 uncultured Oscillospiraceae bacterium | reverse complement strand
GGGTAGCGAAGCGGCCGAGCGGTAGTGAATGACATGCCGGTGGCATGTCAGAGCCGCGAGGTGACCGAGCCGCAGCGCTGACTGAGGGGTCGTCTGATCCATTTTCGGCCTGGTAACAATCCCTCAGTCACCTTCGGTGACAGCTCCCTTTACACAAGGGAGCTTAAGGGCTTAAGGTCCCTGCACCCCCGTAGGGCAAGGGCTCTGCCCTTGCCGGAGACTGCCAAAAAGTCTCGAGCGCCCCGGCCATACGGCCAGGGCGCTTCGTCTATCTCTGTACCTGATTCAGCCGGGCGGCCAGGGTCTTGGCCAGGCCGTCGTAGTGCTCAAACCGCTCCCGGCCGCCCTCTTCGGCATCGCCGCTGTACCGGTTCCCCAGCATCACCCACTCGCAGTACTCCGCCAGAGTGAAGTAGTCCAGATCTCGGCGGTAGTCCTCCCAGGAGATGCCCCGCTCCCGCGGCAGGCAGTCATAGTAGTACCAAAGGGCAAATTCCCGGTCCTCCTCCGTGAGGAAGAAAAGGGCGTCCGGCTCCGCCGTGCCGTGGGCCAGCAGACGGGCCAGAGGCGCGGGATAGGGGAGCATCCCCGCCACCTCCCAGTCGATGAGAACGGCCCGACTCCCGCCGGCCAGCACGTTGAAGGGCAGCAGGTCGTCATGGCAGAGGGTACGGGGCAGAAGAGCGTACCGGCGGAGGTATTCGCCGTAAGCAGCCTCCAGCGCCGGGTCGTTCAGCCACTCCCGCCAGCCGGCGCGGGCGGCAAGGGACTTCTCCAGCGTGCAGCACACCCCATCAAGATCGCGCCGGTCCCAGAAACGCCTCTGCAGGTCCGCAAGGGCATCCACCGCCGCCGTCAGCTTCTCCCGGGTGCAGCGGCAAAGGTCCTCCCCGGGGACGTACTCCAGCAGGAGCCAGTCCGTCCCCTCCGCCCGGGCAGTGCCGTACAGCCGGGGTGCCGCCGGCCCGGCCTCCCGCAGAAGGACGGTGTACACCTCCAGCTCCATCTCCTTGGCTGGCTTGAGCACATGATCCCGCCCGGCACACGTCACCCTCCAGACCGCGTAGTCCTCGCCGGTCTCCCGGTTGACAAAGGGCGTGCAGACTGCCCCCTCCAGCCCCAGGGCCGGCAGGATCCGATCCGGTCCCATGGCGGCCTCCTTACAGCCGGAAGACGACCCCCACCAGGGCCGCCAGGGCGATAAAGCAGATGGGGTGCAGCTTTTTCAGCGGCGTGAACTTCACCAGCACGAAGATCACCGCCGCCAGCAGAATGGCCGGCCAGTAAAACAGCTCCACCTTCACCACCTGAAGCTCGGGCAGCGGCACCTCGTGGAACATGAGGGCGATCTTGGCCACCTGGAGCAGCGCCGCGGTGATCAGCGCCGCCGAGGCCGCCCGCAGACCGTAAAACACGCTGTCCACCGCCTTGGACTGGCGAAAGCGCTGCAGAAAGGCGGAGATGAAGAGGATGATGACCACAGAGGGAAAGATCAGCCCCAGGGTAGCCACCACGCCCCCCAGCACGCCGCCGGAGGTGAAGCCCACATAGGTGGCCATATTGACCCCCATGGGGCCCGGAGTGGACTCGGACACGGCGATCATATCCGCCATCTGCCCGGCGGTAAACCAGCCGGTGCGGCTGCCCAGCTCCGTGAGGAAGGGAATGGTGGCCAGGCCGCCGCCGATGGAGAACAGGCCCACCTTGCAGAATTCAAAAAACAGTCTCAGGTAGAGCATCATTTCAGTCCTCCCTTCGCCGCGCGCACGCACAGCCCTGCCGCGCCGGAGAGGAGCACCAGCGCCACCGGGGAGCACAGGGCGGTGAGCAGGGCGCTCTCCATGGGCACGAACAGATTGATGGCGGACAGGACCAGCACCGCCACGTAGATGATGCCGGTGGCCACATCCTTCACCGCCCCCTTCACCAGCTTGATCACGCTGGAGAGAATGAGAGCCACCACCCCGGCGCGCACGCCGTTGAAGGCATGCACCACCCACTGGTTATCCATAAAGTTGCGCAGGAAGGCCGCGATCACCAGAATGATGACCAGAGAGGGGAACACCAGCCCCAGGGTGGCTATGATGCCTCCCCACACCCCCGCCTGGGAGGCACCTACGAAGGTGGCGGTGTTCACGGCGATGACGCCGGGGGTGCACTGCCCCACGGCGTAGTAGTCGGCCAGCTGCTCCTCCGTGGCCCAGTCCCGCTTCTCCACCAGCTCCCGCTGAAGGATGGGCAGCATGGCATAGCCGCCGCCGAAGGTGCACACGCCGATCTTACTGAAGGTCCAGAACAGGTTCAGATATTGTTTCAGCTTTTTCATAGCTCCTCCAGTTCCGCCAGCCACAGAGCAGCCGAGGCGTCGCTGGGCATCCGCCAGTCCCCCCGGGGGGAGAGGGCCACCGAGCCCACCTTGGGCCCGTCGGGCAGACAGGAGCGCTTAAACTGCTGGGCAAAGAATCTGCGGTGAAAGTTATTCAGCCATTTTAACAGGGTCTCCCGGTCATAGGTCCCCGCGAAGGCGCGTTCGGCCAGGCGGAGCACCTTCCGGGGTGGGAAGCCCCAGCGGATGGCATGGTAAAGATAGAAGTCGTGCAGCTCATAGGGCCCCACCAGGTCCTCGGTCCTCTGGGCGATCTCCCCATCCTTGGGGGGCAGCAGCTCCGGAGACACGGGGGTGGCCAGGATATCCCGCAGCACAGCGGCCAGGCCGGGGGCGCGCTTCTGGCAGTCGTCGGCGGCGTAGGCCACCAGATGGCGCACCAGGGTCTTGGGGATGGAGGCGTTCACCCCGTACATGGACATATGATCCCCGTTGTAGGTGGCCCAGCCAAGGGCCAGCTCGCTGAGGTCGCCGGTGCCGATGACCAGCCCTCCCAGCTTGTTGGCAAGGTCCATGAGCACCTGGGTGCGCTCTCTGGCCTGGCCGTTCTCAAAGGTGACGGACAGGTCATCCATGGCCTGGCCGATGTCCCGGAAGTGGACCTGCACCGCCTCGCCGATGTCCACCGTGCGGAAGGAGGTCCCCAGGCCCTCCGCCAGCAGCTGGGCGTTGGACTTGGTGCGCGCCGTGGTGCCGAAGCACGGCATGGTGACGGCCAGGATATCCGTCATGGGCCGGCCCAGCATAGCCATGGCCCGGGCGGTGATGAGGATGGCCAGGGTGGAGTCCAGCCCGCCGGAGAGCCCCACCACAGCGGCCGCCGCCCCGGTGTGGGCCAGGCGTTTTTTCAGCCCCAGGGCCGCAATGTTCAGAATCTCCTCACAGCGCTCCCGCCGGTCCCCGGCCTCCGCCGGGACAAAGGGCGCGGCAGATACCGGGCGGGTCAGCCCGGTCTTCTCCGGCGTCAGGGAAAAGCTTACCCGGCCGATCCCGCCCTCCACGTCCGCCGCCGCGGGTGTAAAGGTGGTCATCCTGCGCCGCTCGAAGAGCAGGCGCTCCACGTCGATCTCGCTCACCGTAAGGCCCCCGGAGAAACGGCTCTCCGCCAGCAGCACGCCGTTCTCCGCCACCAGGTCGTGCCCGGCAAACACCAGGTCGGTGGTGGACTCTCCCTCGCCCGCATCGGCGTACACATAGGCGCACAGCAGCCGGGCGGACTGCCCCCGCACCAGCTCCCGCCGGTACGCCGCCTTGCCCGCCACCTCGTCGCTGGCCGACAGGTTCAGAATCAGCGTCGCCCCGGACCGCGCCAGCTCCACAGAGGGGGGCTGCGCCGCCCACAGGTCCTCGCACAGCTCCACCCCCACCACCAGGCCGGGGACCGTGCTGCAGCCCCAGGTGGTCCGGGCGCACAGGGGAACCGTCTGGCCGCACAGGCGCATGCAGCTGTCCACCCCGGCGCCGGAGGCGAACCAGCGCGCCTCGTAAAACTCCCCGTAGTTGGGCAGATAGGTCTTGGGCACCAGCCCCAATATCTTTCCTTTTTGTATTATTGCACCACAGTTATACAGCTTGTTGTCCCATGAGCTGCGCACCGGCAGTCCCACGGCTGTCAGCAGCTCCAGCTCCCGGGTGGCGTCCAGGATGGCGCGCAGTCCCGCCTGGGCCCCGTCCAGCAGGGTATCCTGCAGGAAAAGGTCACCGCAGGTATAGCCGGTAAGGCACAGCTCCGGCAGGGCGAGCACCTTTACCCCCCGCTCCGCCGCTTGGTTCATCAGGGAGATGATCTGCCCGGCGTTGTATGCGCAGTCGGCCACCCGGATAGTGGGCGTACCCGCCGCCACCCTGATAAATCCATCCTTCATGGATCGTTCCTCCTCTGCGGCCGCAAGGCCGTATAGAATACGGACCGAAAAAAGACGCTCTCCCGGCTTCCGACGGCCCGAATGGTTTATCATACCGCACTTTTCGCGGAAAATCAAGCCCGGCCGCCCCATTCTGGCATCCGGGCTGTAGTACTACAATACATATTGTACAAAAGAATAAAAAAGGTATGAGAGATAGGGCCTCATGAGTTAAAGTTAAGTT
>CAKUHW010000131.1 GCA_934659415.1 uncultured Oscillospiraceae bacterium | reverse complement strand
ATCTCGCCAACTCCTTCCGGGACGGCGCGCTGAAGACTACCGGTACGGACATCGACCGGCTGATGCCGCCGGTCTCCCGCTTCGGCGGCGGGAACCGGGCGGAGAAAAAGCGGGGCGTGATCGCCCGGCTGTCCGCCTTTTTTGAAAAATACCTTGGCGTGGCCTGAAAGCTGTGGTAGAATGGAAGAAACAGGGGCAATTTGGCGGGAGGTGCCGTTCTATGGTACAGCTCAATGACAGAGACAGCTGCGGCGTTGGCGCGTGGGATGTACACAGTCCGCAGTCCGCGCGTATGGCCCCGCCGCGGCCCGGGGTAAAGCGGCGGCGGTGGATTGGGGCGGTGCTGGCGGTGCTGGCCCTGGCCCTGCTGGCCGGTGGAATTGCCCTGCTCAGCAGGCGCGAGCAGGCGCGGGCGGCGCAGGCGGAGAGCCTGATCCATGCGGGGGAGTACGCGGCCGCCCTGGACATCATGGAGGGGCTTCCCGGCAACTACAGAGAGATCACCGCCGTCCGGGCCCTGATGAAGACAGAGGCGGAGCTGGACGCGAAGGACCTTACGACCCTCGGCCAGGCATGGGACCGGATGAAGGATCAGGCTGCCTCCGGGCCCTATGGGGACCAGGCCGCCGTCCTGCAGGCCCGGGCGGGGGAGGCCCTCTACGAGTTGGCGGCCCTCCGGCTGGCGCGGGGGGAGTACGAGGGGGCCATATCCGCTTTGAAACGTCTGGAAAATCACCGGGACACGCCCACGCTGATCTGCTTTGCCCAGGCACTGGAGCAGAGCCGCAGACCTACCCAGCTTGAGGACGCGCTTGAGAGACTGGAGATCATCCCGGCGGAGTATGCCGGACCCTGCGCGGAGGAGATCGCCGCGCTGCGCCGGAAGATACCCGAACGGATCGAACGCCGCGAGAAGGCCATTGCCAGGGCGGAGGAGCTGGGCCTGCCCTGTATTGGCCTGCCGGAGGGCAGGGTCAGCACCACGGCGAAGCTGGGCGAGGCCGACGAGGTGGAGCACCGGGGCGCGGAGACCCTCTACCACTGGAATAATCTGGTTGGTGTGCGGGTGTTTACCGTCCGCTGCCGGGACGGTGAGGTGGCGGCGGCGACCAAGCGGAACACCGACTACTGCTGGAACGGGGACGAGGTGCTGCAGTATGCCACGCTGCCGGCCAACTCCGGTTATGGATGGCAGCCCTCCGGCGGCGGGTACAGCTCCGGCAGTCAGAATTCCGGCGGGCACACCTCAGGCGGGCACACCTCAGGCGGGCACACCTCAGGCGGCCACGCCTCCGGCAGGGGCGATACCGGCGCGGGCAGCGGCAGCAGCCTGCGGGAGGAGTACGACGACCTGGAAGACCTGTTTGAAGACGGCGACTACGAGGACCTGGACGAGGCCTGGGACGAGTGGTACGAGGGATACTGAGGGGGCGGCCGGATGGCGTGGAACAGAAGAGAGAGCAAAAGCGGCGGTCACGGGGAGTCCGGTAAGACGGAGAAGAAAAAGTCCTACCTGGAGACCTACGGCGCGTACATCGAGGAGACCGAGCGCAGCAAGGCCGCCCAGGCGCAGGCGGAATGGGACACCTGGGTGGACAGGGAGGTCCCGGTCGTCTATCTCAACGGGTCCCGGTTTCTGAACGCAGCGCTGCGTCTGCTGCCCCCAACGCTGGAAAACCCGGCGGAGCTGGCCTGGAAGGCGCTGCTCTGCCAGGTGATGACGGCCTTTCGGGAGGACGACTGCTGGAACCTGTGCAGGCGCACGAACCTGGGAATGTTCGTCCATGATCTGGCGTTCTTTCCGGGCAGGGCCCTGGCGCGCGTTCTGGTGCGGCAGAGCGGTCTCATAAGCGTGAAAGAGTTCGACCTTGCGATGAACAGGCTTACTGCGGGGAAGGGTGAGGTCCTGTTTCAGAACGAGGGCATTCTGACGGAGACCCGGTGCGGGACCTTCTGGCGGGAGGTGATCGGGACCCTGCCGCCCTGCCGGCGCGCCGGCGTGTTTGTGGAGTGCGAGGACGGGTATCTCAATCTGGATATTGAGTCGGACGATCCCGACGCGGCCGGAAAGCTGGAGGACTGCCTTGTCATCATGGCGCCGCTGGCGGCTCAGTTTGCAGGCGACGGCCAGGACCGCTACAACACGCGGCTGATGAAGTGCTTTCTCAAGCACTGGTGCGCGCTGCGCGGCGAGCAGGAGGAGCCGGAGTCGCTGTTCAATGACCCGGACATCGAGCTGCTGATCAAGCTGTATCCCAAGCTGACGGAGCGGTGGACCGTGGAGGAACTGGCCGACACCATGCTCAGCCGCGCCGGGCTGCTGGAGGAGCTGTACCGGGCGGACCCCCAGGAGGGGATCGCCGCCTGGCGTACGCTGGTGAAAAGCACCGAACCGCTGACCGACCCGAAAGCGGCAGAGAATTTCTTGTATGAGATGGAGCCCATCTGGCTGGACAGCGAAGAGGACCCGGAGCTGCTGCGCCCCATGCTGGAGGAATTTCAAAAGGACGAGGCTCTGGCCCGGCAGGTGTTCCAGAGCGCCTATGTGAACTACTTTCAGCAGAACATTCTCAAGGCCGCCGTGGCCTGCGGGGAGCGCGGCCTGGCAAGGCACCTTTTTGACCTGCTGCTGGAAAATCCCCTGCCCCGTGAGCAGTGGGAGGAGCCCTTTGAGAACTTCCTCGCGCTGCTGCCGCCGGATGCACCGGAAGGCTCTGAGATCGGGTACTATCGCTATTGCCGCGTGGAGTTCGAGGGGATAAGGCGCAGCTATGCCTACCTCACCGGCGGCCTGCCGGTCCGCCCCGGGGACCGGGTCCTGGTGCCCTTTGGCGAAGAGCCCCGGGAGGGGACGGTCCTCTCGGTCATGACCTGTACCAGGGCCGACGCCCCCTGGCCGCCGGAGAAGACGAAGCGCGTGCTGAAGATCATCAGGAACTGCAGCTGACCCGCCAAAAAGCACTCGGAAGCTTTTGGCGGCCTGAAAAGTCCGCAGGGGGGTGCCCCCTGCGGACTTTTTCTGAATATCTTTCTATTTCCGCCGCTCCCTCCGCCCGGCCAGCAGGTCTCCGGCGATCAGCCCTGCGCAGCCCAGGATGAGGAGGGTCAGGATGAGGATGGCGCAGTTGCGGAAGAAGACCTCCGGCAGGATGTTGATGATCTCGTCGGTGCGGGGGTCAAAGAGCCAGTTGCTCTTGCCGGGGAAGAACAGGGCGTGGAACACCACAAAGGCCCGGTCAAAGTCCAGAGCGGCCAGAGCGCCCAGAATGAGAAACAGTCCCCCCAGACCGGCTCCGCCCCAGAAGGCGGGGCCCCGGCCCAGCAGCCTGGCCGGGCGCAGCCGGGCCAGACGGGCGGCGGCCAGAGTCAGCAGCAGCACCGCCCCTGCGGCGGCCAGCACCTTCAGATCCAGCAGGAACAGCACGCGCACGTCGGTGAAGTGGGCCTTTCCGCTCTCCGACCAGCGCAGCACGCCGGTGGAGAACTCCTCGCCGCCCAGACAGTAGTCCAGCATTTCGTTGTAGGCATCCCTGATCTCCACCCGGGTGTGCCCGGTGGTCTCCTCCAGACGGAGGGGGCCGATGTGGGCATAGTAGAAGGGCCGGCACAGGATGGGCACGGCGATGGCGGCGGTGAGCAGCACGGCGGCCGTGGAGACGGCCAGCAGCAGGGTGAGCAGCTTACTTTGCTTCATTGCGGCAGGATCCTTTCGCACTGAGAGAGATGAGCGCCTGGGAGGGCAGGTAGAACAGCCACATCCCGACGGAGGAGAAGGGGAGAAACAGGCCGAGATTGAAAAGCCCCACGCAGAGGTCACACCCCACGAACAGGGCGAGGCCAAGGGCAAACAGCCTTTCCGCCCGGAGCGTCCAGGCCAGCAGGGCGTTGGAGAGCAGCTGGGAGAAATAGAGGCAGGCCAGCAGATTCAGCGGCCCGGCCAGCCCCGCACGCCAGACCGCCAGGGCCATCAGCAGGGGCAGACCCGCCCGCAGGGGGAGCGCCGCCGGCGCGCCCAGCCGCCGCAGACGGAGCAGGTAGAGGGTCTGTACGCCGAGGAACAGGGCGACCCCCAGACCGAAATGATCTCCCCGCAGCAGCAAAAACCAGTCCGCCGCCGCGGTGAGCGCCAGAGCGGGCGGGATCAGCCGGTCGCCGCCCCGCAGGGCGCACAGGAGGGAGAAGACCAGACACAGCAGGATCCCGGCATACTTCAGGGCGGCGGAGGCCCCTGCCGCCCGCCCGGTGAGATCCAGGGTGAGAAAGGCGGCGTACAGCGCCGCCTCCAGGGCGAGAAAGCCCACGATGGCCTTGCGCTCCATAGGCTGCCGCCCTCCTCTCTTCAGTAACAAAGCAGTATATGGGACTGCTAAAAAAGCCTCGCAGAGTTCGCCGCCGCAGCGGCGAAAACAGTGGAATCCCGTTTTCTGCCGCGACATGTGCGTGGCAGAAAACACTTCTCAGGCCGCAAGTGTGCGAAATGTCCGCGTCCCATGG
>CAKUHW010000130.1 GCA_934659415.1 uncultured Oscillospiraceae bacterium | reverse complement strand
GGGAAAAAGGGGTTGCATTTACATAACGCGGATGCTATAATCGGGAAAGAAAAAATAGCCGTAGTGTGTGCTCAGAGAAGACAGAACTCTTGCATCCGCAGATGTCCGGCGCGGCGCAGGACCCAGGTCCGGTACGCAGCCTGCCGGTGCGGCTTTTCCGATACCACCGACGAAAAGGGATAGAGGTGCTCCTTTTGAAAAAATATGTGATCTGCGGCGGGCGGCCGCTTTATGGCAGAGTTACGATCAGCGGCGCGAAAAACGCCGCTGTCGCTATCATTCCGGCCACCCTGCTGGTGGATGGAGTCTGCCGTGTGGAAAATCTTCCCCAGATCAGCGATGTGTCCCTGCTGCTAGGAATGCTGACGGAAGTGGGGGCGCAGGTGCGCACCGTCAACCGGACCACCATGGAGATCGACAGCTCCGTATTGGACAACCATGCCATTCCCTACGAGATCGGCCGCAAGATCCGGGCAAGCTATTACCTAGTGGGCGCCCTTCTGGGCCGCTTCGGGTGGGCCGAGGTCCCGCTCCCCGGGGGCTGCGACCTGGGCGGACGGCCCATTGACCAGCACATTAAGGGTCTCACAGCCCTGGGCGCCAGCGTTGAAGTGAAGAACGGCTATATCTGCGCCACTACTCATGGCCGCCGTCTCAGGGGCAGCCATATTTATCTGGACGTCGTATCCGTGGGCGCCACCATGAATCTGATGCTCGCGGCGGTGCTCGCCGAGGGACAGACCGTGATCGAAAATGTGGCCAAAGAACCCCATATCGTCGATCTGGCCAACTTTCTGAACTCCATGGGTGCGGAAGTCACAGGTGCCGGCACGGATATCATCAAAATCCAGGGTGTCGACCGTCTGGGCGGCGGGGAGTACTCCATCATTCCGGATCAGATCGAAGCTGGCACCTATATGGCTGCCGTGGCCGCCGCCGGCGGCCAGGTCCGGGTGTGCAATATTATTCCCAAGCATATGGAGTGCATCACCGCGAAGCTTCTGGAAATGGGCGTCAGCGTGGAGGAAGAGGGTGACTCTCTGCTCGTCACCCGGACCGGAGCACTCCAGCGCACCAACATCAAAACCATGCCATATCCCGGATTCCCGACGGATATGCAGCCTCAGGTAGCTGCGGTGCTCTGTCTGGCGGAGGGGACAAGCGTACTCACGGAAGGCGTATGGGACAACCGCTACCGCTATACGGAGGAGTTCCGCCGTTTGGGTGCCAATATTCAGGTGGACGGAAAGATCGCAGTCATCGAGGGCGTGGACCATCTGTCCGGTGCGCCTATGGTCGCCTGCGACCTGCGTGCCGGAGCGGCAATGATCATTGCCGCACTGGCCGCGGAAGGGGTCAGCGAGATCACCAACATCAAGCATGTGGAGCGCGGGTACGAGGATATTGTTGGAAAGCTGTCCGGCATCGGCGCCGATATCAGGATCGTGGATGTGCCTGACCCGGAGCAGCGGGCCGCCAATGCGGGCTGATGCAGCCTGTGCTTTTGAACCGGAGGGCGGCTCTGCCGCCCTCTTTTTAAACTGACCGGACCGCAAGGAGGAAATTGACCCATGCTGAGAGCGGCCACCCTGGCCAGCGGGTCCTCGGGCAACTGCGCCGTGGTGTCCGACGGACAAACCTGCCTATTGATCGATGCCGGAATCTCTGCCCGGCGCATTGTGACCGGACTGCGCGGGCTCGGCATTCCGCCGGAGCACGTACACGGAGTTCTGATCACCCATGAGCATTCCGACCACATTGCAGGCCTGGCTGTACTGTGCCGGCAGCTGGACCTGCTGCTTTACTCCACAGAGCCCACCGCCTGCCAGATCTGCGCGCGGTGGCCTGCGCTGACTGACCGCTTCCGCGTTTTCGACCCCGGAGACGCCTTTTCTGCCGGTGGACTGGCCGCCTATAGCTTTCCCACCAGCCATGACTGCGTCTGCCCGGTAGGGTATGCCCTGTCAGATGGCGCTGCCAGGCTGGCCTTCTGCACCGATCTGGGCATCGTGACCGAGGAAGTTCGATCCGGCATTCGCGGTGCAGGGCTCCTGGTTGGGGAATTCAATCATGATATTGAACTGCTGCGCTCAGGCCCCTATCCCCCTGCGCTGAAGCGGCGCATTCTGGGCGAGAGCGGACATCTTTCCAACGAGGCAGGCGCCGGACTTGCCCTCTGGGCCGCGGAGCACGGAGCGCGGCAGGTCGTGCTGGCCCACCTCTCCGCTGAGAACAACCGTCCGGAGCTGGCAGTTGCCGCGGCAGAGCGGACTTTGCGGCAGGCCGGCGCGGAGCCCGGGCGAGATGTGGGCCTTACGCTGGCCCCCCGCAGCGACTGTTCCGGATGGATGGAGGTTCCAGCATGCTCAGTGTGACCCTGATCTGCGTAGGCAAGCTGAAGGAGAAGTTTTACATAGACGCTGCCGCCGAATACCGGAAGCGCCTGGGCGGATACTGCAGGCTGGAATGCGTAGAGCTTGCCGAGCAGCGGCTGCCGCAAAACCCAACGCCGGGTGAGATCGACGCCGCGCTGGAGCGGGAGGCGGCCTCTATTCTGGCCAAGGTGCCCGACAGCGCCAGCATCGTAGCGCTATGCGTGGAGGGCAAGCTCCATTCCAGCGAAGAACTTGCACAGCTGATTGAAAAATGGGAGCACAGCTCCGCCAAACATCTTGTGTTCATCATCGGCGGCTCCTATGGGCTGCACGCCTCTGTAAAGGCGAAGGCATGGGTGCGGCTCTCGATGTCTCCCATGACCTTTCCCCACCATCTGGCCCGCGTAATGCTGCTGGAGCAGCTCTACCGCACCTGTAAGATTCGGGAGGGCTCGGGCTACCACAAATAGAGAGAGAGCTGAGAAAAATGGGGTTCTGGCGCTGTGCGCTGTATATTGCGGTTTTGGGTGCCGCCATGTTTTTACTGGGCCGGGTACTTCCAAAGCGGTGGTTTCGCTGGTACGTCTTCCCCTATCAGGATTTTCGTTTTGAACGCCGCGGCCGTATTTACGACCGGCTTGGCATTCGCTTTTGGCAGAAAAGAGCCCCGGATATGAGCAGGCTGTTCCGCCGGCTCATGCCGCCCAAAAAGCTCTCCGGCGATCTGGAGATCGCCAATCTGCGGCTGATGCTGCAGGAGACCTGTGTCGCCGAATTCACCCACTGGGTCCTGTCGATTTTGGGCCTGTGGTGTATCAGACTGTGGCGGGAGCTGGGCTGGCTGTTCTGGCTGGTCTATTTTCTCCTGGGCAATCTGCCTTTCATTTTGATTCAACGCTATAACCGGCCGCGCCTTGCCTCTCTGCTTCAGCGTCTGGAGCGGCGGGCGGTCAAGGCCGCCGCAGAGGAAAGGACAGAAACTCTATGCGAATCCTGATTTTGAGCTTCAGTGCCGGTGAGGGGCACAATTCCTGCGCAAAGGCGATCAAAAGCGCGGCTGACGCCCGGGGCGTCCCATGCGAGGTTCAGGACACCCTTCAGTTCGTCTCTTCCGGCGCATCCAAACTGATCTCCGATCTCCACGCCGGTTTTTACCGCTATTTTCCAAAGCTGAGTGACGATGCCTATCAGTATGTACAGGAGCACCCCCAGCTCTTTCAGGCCCAATCCGGCGGCAGAACCGTCAAATTACTGCGCGGGGTGCTCCGGAAGGTACGCTCCTTCATCAGCAGCGGCGGCTATGATGCGGTGGTATGCGTCCACCTGTTCCCGGCAATTCTCCTCACCCTCATTCAGCATGACCAGCCGCTGCCGGTCCGGACCTGCTTTGTCGCCACCGATTATACTGCAAGTCCCAGCTGTGACCAGATCGATATGGATCGGGTCTTCATTCCTGATGACAGCCTGAAGCCTGAGTTTATGGCCATGGGCATTCCGGAGGAGCGCCTCACCGGCAGCGGGATTCCCGTCCGTCAGATGTTTTACAGCAGAGAGGATAAACGCTCCGCAAAATCACTGGCCGGCGTCGACCCCGGTCACAGTCACCTGCTGATCATGTCGGGCAGCATGGGCGCCGGCCCCATCCAGAAGATCGTGGAAATGCTGGCGCAGATGATGAGCACAGAGTGCGAGCTCACCGTGGTGTGCGGGACAAACAAGCGCCTGTACCAGCAGCTGTCCCAAAAGCTTGGAAACCGCTCCGGCATACATATCCAGGGCTTTGTTCAGAATATCCCGCTGCTGATGGACAGCGCCGACCTCTACCTGACCAAACCCGGCGGCATCAGCGTATCTGAGGCGTGGGTCAAGGGGCTGCCCATGGTGCTGGTCAACGCAGTCGCAGGCTGTGAGGGCCCCAATCTGGACTTTTTCACCCGCCTGGGCGGCGCTGTCACCGCCGACTCTCCAGAGCAGCTTGCCGAGCTGTGTCTGCGCACGCTTCATGACCCGGCCCGTCTGGACCGCATGGCCGCGGCGCTTATGCCCGGTTCGGGCCGCAATGCCGCCGAGACTGTTTTCCGCTATGCAGCCGGCGATGCTGTCCTCACGCACTGATATCGGCAGCACTCCCTCAACATTG
>CAKUHW010000129.1 GCA_934659415.1 uncultured Oscillospiraceae bacterium | reverse complement strand
GCACAGAGGTGGGATAGAAGTAGTCCAGATCGGGCGTTTTATCAGGCCAGCCAAGGGTGGAGAAGGGCCACAGAGCGGAGGAGAACCAGGTGTCCAGCACGTCGGGGTCGCGCTCGATGTTCTTGCTGCCGCAGTGCGCGCAGCAGGAGGGATCCTCCCGGGTACAGGTCATTTTGCCGCAGTCGGCACAGTACCAGACCGGAATCTGGTGGCCCCACCAGAGCTGACGGGAAATGCACCAGTCGTGGACATTCTCCATCCAGTTCATATAATTTTTCGTAAACCGCTCCGGGACAAACTTCGTCTCGCCGTCACGGACGGCGCGGATGGCTTCTCTGGCCAGCGGCTCCATTTTTACGAACCACTGGGCGGAGATGATGGGTTCCACGTCGTTCCCGCAGCGGTAGCAGGTGCCCACATTGTGAGAATAGGGCTCCGTCTTTACAAGGTAGCCCTGCTCTTCCAGGTCGGCTACGATAGCCCTGCGGGCTTCGTACCGGTCCATGCCGAGGTATTTTCCCTCAAAGCTGACCCGGCCGTTGTCATCCAGAACGCGGATGACCTCCAGGTTGTGGCGCAGGCCGACCTCAAAGTCGTTGGGATCATGGGCGGGCGTCATCTTTACGGCACCGGTGCCAAAGCCGATCTCGCAGTATTCATCGCCGACTATGGGAATCTCACGGCCTACCAGGGGGAGAATGCACGCCTTGCCGATCAGATGCTTCAGCTTCTCGTCCTCGGGGTTGACGGCCACGCCGGTGTCGCCCAGCATGGTCTCCGGCCGGGTGGTGGCCACCACGATCTCACCGGAGCCGTCAGCCAGGGGGTAGCGGATGTGCCAGAGAGAGCCGGGCTTGTCCACATACTCCACCTCGGCGTCGCTCAGGGCGGTAACACAGTGCGGGCACCAGTTGACGATACGGCTGCCCTTGTAGATCAGTCCCTTTTCGTAGAGAGAGACAAAGACTTCCCGGACGGCTTTGGAGCAGCCCTCGTCCATGGTGAAGCGGGCCCGGTCCCAGTCGCAGGAGACGCCCATTTTTTTCTGCTGCTCCACAATGCGGGCACCGTACTTGGCTTTCCAGTCCCAGACCCGCTCCAGGAATTTTTCACGTCCCAGGTCGTGGCGGCTGAGGCCTTCCTTCGTGCGCAGCTCCTCCTCAACCTTGATCTGCGTGGCGATGCCGGCGTGGTCTGTTCCGGGGACCCACAGAGCGGCATAGCCCTGCATCCGCTTGAAGCGGATGAGGATATCCTGCAGCGTGCAGTCCATGGCATGGCCCATGTGGAGCTGCCCGGTGACATTGGGGGGCGGCATGACAATGGTAAACGGCTTTTTTTCGGGGTCGCGCACGCCCCTGAAACAGCCGGCCTGTTCCCACATGGTGTAGATGCGCTGCTCGGACTCCTGCGGCTCGTACACCTTCGGAAGCTCTTTGTTCATCGAAAACACTCCTTTTGTCCGGGGCGGCAGATAAAAAATCGCCCCGAACCAGATTTGGTTCAGGGCGATCAGAAACCGCGGTACCACCTGAATTTCCCTTTCGGGACGCTCGTTGCCTCGATAACGGGAGGGACCGGCGCCCCCTACTGACCGGCACAGCCGGGTTCAGGGACACAGCTCCGGGACGACTTCTCCGCTGCGGGGACCGCCTTGCACCGGACCGACGGCTCTCTGCACCCCGTGGGGGCGGGTACTGCTTCCCTTCGTTGCTGTTGGACCACGCCAGTATAGAGGAAAGGAATCGGTTTGTCAAGTCTCCGGCGCGTTCTCCCGTTCCTCCCCGCGCGGTTTGCGGGTCAGAAGACGCTCCATCCAGCGGAAGGTAAAGCCGCCGGGGAAAAAGCTGTTCACCAGCATGGCCATCAGAACGCCGAGCCCGGTGTCAACGATTCGGTGAATGGAGTAGCTGATGTATGTTTCAGGAGGCGTGTTGAAAAGCAGAATACACAAAACAACGCCGCCGGGCTGGACCCCGCCGATCCAGAAGGTCTGACAGAGCATAATGAGCAGGACCACGCCGATGAACACCAGCGGGATCTGGAGCAGGTGACGGCCGCCGGCGGGGTAGAAGATCAGATAGACGCGGAACAGCCCCATACCCAGCAGCCCGCCGATCAGCGTGCCGAAGAAACGGTTGCCGCCGTGGAATTTGGAGTCCTTCAGATCGCGGCCGGTGCCGAAAATGGCGCCGATGCAGGCAAAGGCGGGGCTCAGGTCGAGGAAGTAGTAAATGAGCGCGCACAGTGCGGCGGCAATGGCGGATTTGATGTTGCGCATACCGATGGCGGGCAGGTGCTTTTTCAGCATCTCTTTGATATCTGTCTCTGATCTCATAGCGGCGCGCGCTCCTGTCTGGTGAAATTATCAGAATGGTCATATGCAGCGCAGTCTATGTCCGCAGGCAGGCGCCTGGAGGCCTGCCGGGGAACGGGGATCGCTCCGGGATATCTCAGCCCAGCCGGGCCTCCAGCTCTGCCAGCTGTGCGGCCAGCTCAGCGGGAAGGCGGTCTCCGAATTTGGCGTAGAATTCCCGGATCCCGGCGGTCTCCTGCTTCCAGAGCACTGGATCAATACTCAGCAGCTCCCGGAGCGCAGCGCGGTCCAGGTCCAGGCCCTCCAGATCGATGTCCTCCGGACGGGGCTGCCATCCAATGGCGGTCTCAACGGCATCCGTCTCGTCAAAGGCACGCTTCATGATCCACTCCAGTACCCGCAGATTGTCCCCGAAGCCTGGCCAGAGAAAGTTGCCCTCTTCATCGGTGCGGAACCAGTTGACATTAAAGATCTTCGGCTGCTTCCGGATGGCTTTGCCCATATCCAGCCAGTGCTGCCAATAGTCAGCCATGTGATAACCGCAGAATGGAAGCATGGCCATGGGATCCCGGCGGACCACGCCCACGGCACCGGCGGCAGCGGCTGTGGTTTCAGAGGCCATGATGGAGCCGACAAAAACACCGTGCTCCCAACTGCGGGACTGATAGACCAGCGGCGCGGTCTTTGCCCGGCGGCCGCCGAACACAATGGCGGAGATGGGAACGCCGTTGGGGTCGTCAAACTTGTCGGAGATGCAGGGACAGTTCTTGGCAGGTGCGGTGAAGCGGCTGTTGGGGTGGGCGGGCTTTTTGGCATCGCCGCGGTGCCAGTCCTGTCCGTTCCAGTCGATCAGGTGCTCGGGAATGGCGTCGCCTTTGGTCAGTCCCTCCCACCAGACGGTGCCGTCCGCAGGGTCGTAGGCCACATTGGTAAAGATGGTGTTGGACCGGGTGGACTCCAGCGCGTTGAAATTGGACTTTGCGTTTGTGCCGGGGGCAACGCCGAAGAAGCCGTTTTCAGGGTTGACTGCCCAGAGCCGGCCGTCTTCGCCCACCCGCAGCCAGGCGATGTCATCGCCGACGCACCAGACCTTCCAGCCGTTTTTACGGTATCCCTCCGGCGGAATGAGCATGGCCAGATTGGTTTTGCCGCAGGCAGAGGGGAAGGCGGCAGAGAGATAGCGGATCTCGCCGGCCGGGTTCTGAAGGCCCAGAATCAGCATATGCTCCGCCATCCAGCCCTCCTGCTTTCCCAGATACGAGGCGATGCGCAGGGCAAAGCATTTTTTGCCCAACAGCACGTTCCCGCCGTAGTTGGAATTGATGGAGAGAATGGTGTTGTCCTCGGGGAAATGCGCGATATACTTGTTGGCGGCGTCCAGGGTGCCCTGGGAGTGGAGACCCTTGATATAGTCGCCGCTCTCACCCAGTGCGTCCAGCACCGGCGTTCCGATGCGGGTCATGATGGCCATATTGAGCACGACATAGACGGAATCCGTCAGCTCAATGCCGTACTTGGCAAAGGGAGAGCCGATCACGCCCATGGAGTAAGGGATGACATACATCGTGCGGCCCTGCATAGAGCCGGCAAAAAGCGCATAGAGCTTCTGATACATCTTTTTGGGATCCATCCAGTGGTTGGTGGGGCCTGCGTCCTCCTCTGAGCGGCAGCAGATAAAAGTGCGGTCCTCCACCCGCGCCACATCGTTGGGGTCTGTGCGGTGCAGATAGCAGCCGGGCAGCTTTTCCTGGTTGAGCTGCGTGAGCACACCGGTATCGACAGCCAGCCTTCGCAGCCCGGCGAGCTGCGCCTCGCTGCCGTCAATCCAGACGATGCTGTCCGGCTTGGTCATGGCGGCCATCTGGTCGATCCAGTCAAGAACGTGCTTGTTTGCGGTCAGCGCCATAGTGATACCTCCATAAAGCGTACATGCGGAACCGTTCAATTCTTATTCTAATGTAAAGCGCTGACTAAAGCAAGGCGCAAAAGTGTCCAATGGCAGGGACGCTCCGGAAAGCTGGGTTGGGCAAAACAGAAAACCGGCACTTTACAAAGCGCCGGTTTTTTGGGAAAATATCTTTTTTATCCAGCGAATGGCCAGAGCCAGCAGCGAAAGGACCGCCAGACCGGCGAGCAGGCGCAGCGCGTCATATACGGTCGCATTGGTGAGGAAGGCGGGGGAGGGGAAACGGACGAGCCGGGTAAAGACGGGCAGGTGCAGCCCGAGGAACAGGAC
>CAKUHW010000128.1 GCA_934659415.1 uncultured Oscillospiraceae bacterium | reverse complement strand
TGACAAGCAGGGCGTGATCGTCTTTGCCAGCGAACCGAAGAATCTGGTGGGTATGTGCGATAAGGTCAGGCCGTTCCCTCCGGGACATTACTACAAGGACGGTCAGTTCATCTGCTACGATGATATCGCAAAAGTAAAGCAGTTTTGCTATGACGATCTGGACACCGTGTTCACTGAGGTGTGTACGGACAGCCGCAGCGTCAGACCGGGCTGCCTGTTTTTGCCGCTCCAGGGGGAGCGCTTTGACGGCCACGGCTTCATTAACGACGCACTGGAGGCCGGAAGCCTGGGCTGCCTGACCGCCCGCGAGCGGGAGAACTACCGGAGCGACAAATTTTATGTGAAGGTACGTTCCACCCACAGGGCGCTGCGGGATCTGGCACGGTACTACCGCAAGCGCTTTTCCATCCCCTTCGTGGCTGTGACCGGATCGGTGGGGAAGACCACGACAAAGGACATGACGGCGGCGGTGCTGGGTACAAAATACCGTGTGCTGAAGACAGAAGGAAATTTCAACAACGAGATCGGCCTGCCGCTGACTCTGCTGCGTCTGGACCACAGTCATGAGATCTGCGTTCTGGAGATGGGTATGGATCATGCCGGGGAGATCGACAGTCTCAGCGAACTGGTGGAACCGGATGTGGCACTGATCACCAATATCGGGGATGCTCATATCGAGAATCTGGGCAGCAGGGAAGCCATCTTTGCTGCGAAATGCGAGGTATTCCGCCACATGGGACCGGACGGTCTGGCGGTACTCAACGGAGACGACCCGCTGCTGGCGACCCTGCGGGGCAAGCTGGAGCAGCGCACGCTTTTTGTGGGCAGCGGCGCGGGACTGGACTATACGGCAAGCAATGTGGACACCGGGGACGGTACCCGCCTGAGCTGCAATATCCACACGCCCCTGGCACAGTTCCAGGCAGAGGTCCCGGCGCTGGGTGAGCACATGATCTACCCCACGCTGATGGCTGCCGCTGTGGCGGAGCACTTTGGCATGTCGGCCAATGAGATTCTGCAGGGGATTCGTGCCTTTCTGCCGACGAAAATGCGGATGAACGTGGTGCGCTGCCCCGGCGACCTTATTCTCCTGGACGACGCCTATAATGCAAACCCGCAGTCTATGCGGGCTGCCGCCGCCGTGTTGGGGGACGCCCATGGCCGGCGTAAGGTGGCCGTGCTGGGGGATATGAAGGAGCTGGGAGTGAACAGCCAGCTGTTCCACTGCACGGTGGGAGGCTATTTTGCGCAGGCAGGGACGGACCGGCTGATCGCTATCGGCGATATGGCCCGCTACATTGCGCAGGGCGCGGCGGAGGCCGGATTGGAGCAGGCAAGTTGGTATCCGGACCTGCCCCAGGCGGAGGATGCGCTGCTGCGGGAGGTCCGATCCGGCGCGACCATTCTGATCAAAGCGTCCCGCGCTATGGAGTTTGAGCGGGTGACGGCCTTTTTACAGGAACAGGCACAGCGGCGGCTATAAGAAACGAGGTAAAGTATGATCGACATACAGCTGACCGGCCTGGTCAAGGAGTTTGAGGTCGGTCATCGGATATTGGACGGGTTTTCCCTGCAGGTCGACAACGGGGAACGGGTCGGGCTTTTGGGGCGCAACGGCGCGGGGAAGACGACCATTTTCCGCATTATGACCGGCCAGGTGCAGCCGGATGAGGGCGCCGTGACCATCGCTCCGGGAAAGCGCGTGGGGCTCATCTCCCAGATTCCGGTCTACCCGGCCGGATATACGGTCAGGGATGTGCTGGACACCGCCTTTGCGCCTCTCCACGCCATGGAGCGGGAACTGAACGATCTGGCCGCCCGGATGGGAGAGAACAGCGACAAGGCTCTGCTGGAGCGGTACGACAAGCTCTCTGCAGCCTTTGAGGCCGGCGGCGGATATGACACGGAGACCCGCCTGAACAAGGTATGCAACGGACTGTCCATTGATACTGCGATGCGGGAACGGGCCTTTGACGCGCTTTCCGGCGGAGAGAAGACCAGAATCAACCTGGCCCGGCTCATTCTGGAGGACACCGACATCCTCCTGCTGGACGAGCCCACCAACCATCTGGACCTGAACGCCACCGAGTGGCTGGAGAGCTATCTGGAGCGCTTCAAGGGCACCGTGCTGGCCATCTCCCATGACCGCTGGTTCCTGGACAAGGTGGTCAAGCGGGTGGCAGAGGTCAGCGGCGGCAAGGCGGAGCTGTACTCCGGCAACTACTCCTTCTATGTGGAGGAAAAGGAGCGGCGCTACCAGGAAAAGCTGAAGCAGTACGAAAAAGAGCAGGCCAAGATCGCCCAGCTGGAGAAATCTGCGGAGCAGCTGCGCACCTGGGCCTTTATGGGCATGGACAAGACCTATAAGCGCGCGGTGAGCATGGAAAAGCGCATTGAGCGCCTGCACACCACCGATCGGCCGACGAAGGATAAAAAGCTTACGGTCCGCTTCGGTGAGCGGGAGTTCCACGGGGATGAGGCTATGGTCATTGACCACTTATCCAAGTCCTTTGAGGGGCGCACCCTGTTTTCTGATGTTGACCTGGAGGTGGCCGGCGGAGAACGGATCGCCCTGCTGGGCGATAACGGGACGGGAAAATCCACCTTTTTGAAGATCGTGATGGAAGAGGAAACTCCGGATTCCGGCTCGGTATATCTCGGCCCGTCGATTCGCATCGGCTATCTGCCGCAGATCATCAAATTTGACCGCCCGGACAGGAACCTGGTGGATACCATGCTGTACGCCCAGAACTGCACCACCCAGGAGGCGCGGGACCGACTGGCGGTCTTTCGCTTTCGGGGAGAGGACGTGTTCAAAAGCGTGTCCGCTCTCTCCGGCGGAGAGCAGTCCCGGCTGCGGCTGTGTATGCTGATGGACCACAGAATCAACCTGCTGATCCTGGACGAGCCCACGAACCATCTGGATATCGACTCCCGGGAATGGATCGAGGATGCGGTGAGCGAGTACAGCGGAAATCTGCTGTTTGTCTCCCATGACCGGTACTTCATCGAGAAATTTGCCGGCCGGATCTGGTTGTTGGAAAACGGGCATATCACAGATTTCAGAGGGACCTACACGGAGTTTCGCGCCTGGCGGGAACGGCAGGAGCAGCTGAAGCGTCAGCCCCCTGCTCCGGAGCCGAAGCCGAAGACCGGAGAGAGCAGGCTGCGCCGGACAGGGGGCACCAAGGAGCTTGAAAAGCAGGTGAAAGCGGCGGAGCGGGCCGTAGAGAAGGCAGAGGTCCGCCTGGACGAACTCTCGGGGGAGATGGAGGCTGCGGCGTCTGACTATCTGAAGCTGCAGGATCTGTACCAGGAACGGGAGAAGCTGGAGGACGAGCTGGCGCACCTTTATGCGGTGTGGGAGGACCTTGCCGCCCAGCTGGAGGAGGCGAAGGGAGAATGACTGCATATCGCGGAAAGCGGAAGACCGCGGGCCGGAAGCTCCTTGCCGTCCTGCTGGCCCTCATTGCCGCGGGCGTTGTATTCTTTGGCGCTGTGTTCGGCATCGTGGCAGCCGGCAGCCATGACGAGATCCGCGGCGATACGGTCCATGCCGTGGTGATTCTCGGCTGCCAGGTCATGCCGTCGGGCCAGCCGTCCATTCTGCTCCGGGACCGGCTGGACAAGGCCCTGGAGTATCTGGCGGATCAGCCGGAGGCGGTGATCGTGGTCTCCGGCGGGCAGGGTGGGAATGAGCCCATCTCCGAGGCCCGGTGTATGTATGCCTATCTGGTGGAGCATGGGGTAGCTTCCGAGCGTATCCTGCGGGAGGACCGTTCCCGCAATACAGATCAGAACCTGCGCAATACCATCGAGCTGCTGGGGGAGGCGGGCTATGACCCGACGGCGGAAATCGCCGTGGTGTCCAACGGCTTCCATCTGGCCCGGGTGCGGATGCTCTGGGCCCGGGCCAGCGGCGGGCAGGACAATCTGTCCACCCTGGCCGCGCCGTCCTCCCATACGCCGTCCCGGTTGGCGATGTACTTGCGGGAGCCGTTGGCTCTGGTGAAGTCCTTTCTCTTTGACAGGGGGGAACCGCGGTGACTGACCAGTTGAAGGGTGTGGAGCTGCGCTATGCCCAGATCGAAGCCAGACTGGCTGCCAACGAAACTTACGCCGACCCGGAGCTTGTGTCCCGACTGAACCGGGAGCAACGGGAGCTGGAGCCGGTGGTCACGGCCTACCGGGCGCTGTGCCGGGCAGAGCAGGATATGGCGGACGCCCAAGTGCTGCTGACAGATCCCGAAATGCGCACCCTTGCCCAGGAGGAGCTGACAGAGGCGAAAGAGCGCGCAGAGGACCTGAGAAGGGAGCTGCGCATCCTGCTGCTGCCCCGCGATCCCAACGACAGCAGAAGCGTCGTCATGGAGATCCGCGCCGGTGTGGGCGGGGAGGAGTCCGCCCTGTTTGCGCATTCTCTGACCAGAATGTACACCATGTATGCGGAAAAGCACGGCTGGAAAACCGAGGTGACATCGGCGAACGAAACAGAGCTCGGAGGCGTGAAGGAAATATCTTTTACGGTTGAAGGAGAGGGAGCCTGGTCAAGGCTGAAGTTTGAG
>CAKUHW010000127.1 GCA_934659415.1 uncultured Oscillospiraceae bacterium | reverse complement strand
GGACCTGTACCTCTACGCCCCCGACCCGGTGTGCGAGCGCTTTCAGGCGCTGCTGGCGCGCGCCCTGGCGGGGGAGCCTGTGGCTTACCTGCTGGGGGAGTGGGAGTTTTACGGCCTGACGCTGGAGGTCTGCCCGGATGTGCTCATCCCCCGGCCGGATACCGAGACCCTTGTGGAGCACGCCCTGGATTTTCTGAAGAGCTGCGCCGGCGCGCCCCGGGTGCTGGACCTGTGCGCCGGCAGCGGCTGCGTGGGTCTGGCGGTGGCCAGCCGCGTCCCCGATGCCAGGGTGGTGCTGGGGGAGTGGTCGGAGCAGGCGCTGCGGGTGTGCCGGCGGAACGTGCGCCGCTGCGGCCTGACCGGCCGGGTGAGCACCGCCCGGCTCAACGCCCTGGAGCCGCCCCCCGCCCTGTTTACCGACTTTGACCTGGTCCTCTCCAATCCCCCCTATATCCCAACCGGGGATCTGGAGGGGCTGGACCCCTCCGTGCGGGACTTTGAGCCCCATCTGGCGCTGGACGGCGGGGCGGACGGGCTGGACTTCTACCGCGCCATTGCCGGGCAGTGGCGGCCGGCCCTGCGCCGGGGCGGCCGGCTCATTTTCGAGATCGGCTATGACCAGGCCCCCGCGGTGGAGCGCATCCTGACGGAGACCGGCTGGACCGGCATCGCCTCCGCCCGGGACCCCGGCGGGCACTGGCGGGTGGCTGAGGCAGGCGCTTGAGAATGGATAATTTAGAATCGAGAATTTGCAGCTGGCGCGGCCGGCGGGAAGGATGATCATAATGGCAGAGAAGAAGATGAGCGTGGAGAGCGCGGGCCCCGCGGCGGATAAGAAGAAGGCGCTGGATACCGCCATTGCCCAGATCGAACGGGACTTCGGCAAGGGCTCCATCATGCGTCTGGGGGAGAACGCCCACCTGCAGGTGGAGGCCATCCCCACAGGCTCCCTGTCCCTGGACATCGCCCTGGGCATCGGCGGCGTGCCCAAGGGGCGCATCATCGAGATCTACGGGCCGGAGTCCTCCGGTAAGACCACCCTGGCCCTGCATATTGTGGCGGAGGCCCAGAAGCGGGGGGGCGAGGTGGCCTTTATCGACGCCGAGCACGCCCTGGACCCCACCTACGCCCGCGCCCTGGGAGTGGATATCGACTCCATGCTCATCTCCCAGCCGGACACCGGCGAGCAGGGGCTGGAGATCTGCGAGGCGCTGGTGCGCTCCGGTGCCATCGACGTGGTGGTGGTAGACTCCGTGGCCGCCCTGACCCCCCGGGCGGAGATCGAGGGCGACATGGGCGACTCCCACGTAGGCCTGCTGGCCCGGCTGATGAGCCAGGCCCTGCGCAAGCTGGCGGGCTCCATCTCCAAGACCAACTGCATCGTCATCTTCATCAACCAGCTGCGCGAAAAGGTGGGCGTGGTGTACGGCAACCCGGAGGTCACCACCGGCGGCCGGGCGCTGAAGTTCTACGCCTCCGTGCGCATTGAGGTGCGCCGGGTGGAGGCCATCAAGAACGGTACCGAGGTGGTGGGCAGCCGCACCAAGGCCAAGATCGTGAAGAACAAGGTGGCGCCCCCCTTCCGGGAGGCGGAGTTTGACATCATGTACGGCGAGGGTATCTCCAAGCTGGGCGAGTTGGTGGATCTGGCCGTGAAGCTGGACATCCTCCAGAAGTCGGGCTCCTGGTTCTCCATGGGGGAGACCCGGGTAGGCCAGGGCCGGGACGCGGTGAAGAAGTACCTGGTGGAGCACCCGGAGGTGGCGGAGAAGATCGAGGCGGACATCCGGGCCAACTCCTTCAAGCTCATGAGCCGCCAGTCCCAGATCGCGGCCCGGGCCGCAGGCCGGGCGGTGGACGTGTCCGCCGACGACTTTGAGGGATGAGAATCGAGAAGCTGGAGCCGTCCCGGTACAAGCCGGGGCGGTGGCTGGTGTGGTTTGAAGACGGCTCCCTCCTGCGCGTCGGCGAGGGGGACGTGGTCGGACTGTCCCTCTACCAGGGGCAGGAGCTGAGCGAACAGGAGGCGGCGGCCTTGACGGCCGCCGCCGGACAGAGTAAACTGAACGAGCGGGCAGCGGAACTGCTGTCCGCCCGAAGTATGTCCAGGCGGGAGCTGGTGGATAAGCTCACCGCCCCGCCCCGCCCCAGGCGCAGGCCGGGGGAGGAGGAGATCCTCCCGGATCCGGAGGTCCTCGCCGCCCGGCGGGAGGAGCTGCGCGCCCAGGCCGAGGCCGCGGCCGACCGCATGGAGCGCCTGGGTCTGCTGGACGACCGGGCCTATGCCGGCGCCATCGTCCGCCATTACGGCGGCAGGGGTTTCGGCGAGCGGAAGCTCCGGGACGAGCTCTACCGTAGGGGAGTCCCCCGGGAGCTGTGGGACGAGGCGCTGGAGCAGCGGGAGCCGGACGGCGGGGAGCTGTACCGTTTGGCGGAGCGAAAGCTGCGGGGGGAGCCCCCCACCCGGGACAATCTGAAGAAGGTGTCGGACTATCTGGCCCGGCGGGGCTACGGCTGGGAGGAGATCTCCGCCGCCCTGGCCCGGCTGGAGGATACGGACTGCGAATAGGAGGGACTGCCCATGGACGCGCGGGAGTGTCTGCTCACCCGCCGCAGTGTGCGGAAATACAAGGATGACCCTGTGCCGGATGAGGTACTGGAGCGGGTGCTGGAGTGCGCCCTGGCAGCGCCGTCGGCCATCAACCTGCAGCACTGGCACTTTGTGGTGCTCCGCTCGCCGGAGGCTATGGCCCGCCTGCGGGAGATCATGGGCCGGGTGACGGAAAAATTCCGCCCGGTGCTGAAGGCGCGCTTTGCCGGCCACCCGGAGACCGTACGGGAGACCGAGCACTTTCTGATCAGCCTGGGCGGTGCGCCGGTATGCGTGCTGGCGTACTTTCTGAAGGACAGCTATCCCGACCGGGACGGCGCTATGCAGAGCGTGTCCGCCGCCCTGGAAAACCTGCTGCTGGGCGCCTGGGCCGAGGGTCTGGGGACCTGCTGGATGTCCGCACCCCAGCGCATGGGCTTCGGCGAAGAGCTGCGGGCGGCCTTTGCCCCGGACAAGGGGGAATTTGTGGCCGCGGTCAGCCTGGGTTGGCCCGGGCAGGCGCCCAAAATGCCGCCTCGCCGGGAGGGCCGGGCAACCTGGATGTAAATGGAATCTAAATGAATGGATAAGGAGCGATGGGCGTGAAGGTCGCATTTATATCTCTGGGCTGCGCCAAAAATCTGGTGAATACCGAGCAGATGATGGCCCTGTGCCGGGAGGCGGGCTACACCGTCACCGGCGAGCCGGACGGCGCGGACGTGGCGGTGCTCAACACCTGCGGATTTATCGACGCGGCCAAGAGCGAGGCCATCGACAACATCATCGAGCTGGGCCAGCTGAAGGCCCGGGGACGTCTGGGCAAGCTGCTGGTGGCGGGCTGCCTGACCCAGCGGTACGCGGACGATATCCGCACCGAGCTGCCCGAGGTGGACGGCATGCTGGGCACCGGCAGCTATACCGACGTGGTGACTGCCATCCGGGAGCTGTCCGCCGGGGAGCGGGCGGAGCACTTTGCCCCCATTGCCTCCGCCTATGACGACGGGGAGCGCATCCTCACCACCCCGGGCTACACCGCCTATCTGAAGATCGCCGAGGGGTGCAGCAACGGCTGCGCCTTCTGCATCATCCCCAGGCTGCGCGGCCGCTACCGCAGCCGCTCCATGGACGCCCTGCTGGCGGAGGCGAAGGAGTTGGCCGACGGGGGAGTGAAAGAGCTCATCGTCATCGCCCAGGACATCACCCGCTATGGCTGGGACCGGAAGGACGGCAGCAGCCTGGCCGGGCTGCTGCGGGAGCTGTGCAGGCTGCCCTTCCACTGGATCCGTCTGCATTACCTCTACCCCGAGGCGGTGACCGACGAGCTCATCGACGTCATCGCCCACCAGCGGAAGATCGTCCACTATCTGGACATCCCCATCCAGCACGCCAACGACGGCATTCTCAAGGCCATGCGCCGGCGCAGCACCAGGGCGGAGATCGAGGCGCTTCTGGGCAAGCTGCGCACCGCCATGCCCGACGTGGTCATCCGCACCTCCCTCATCTGCGGCCTGCCCGGGGAGGGGGAGGAGGAGTTTGAGGAGCTGTGCCAATTCCTGCGGGAGCAGAGGCTCCAGCGGGTGGGAGTGTTCCAGTTCTCTCCTGAGGAGGGCACCCTGGCCGCCGCCATGGAGGACCAGGTGGACCCCGAGGTGGCAGCGCGCCGGGTGGAGCTGGTGTGCGACCTCCAGTCCCGCATTATGGACGAGTACAACGAGGCCCGCCTGGGCACCTGCATGGAGGTCCTGTGCGAGGGCTTTGACGCCGGGGAGGGCTGCTATGTGGGCCGCACCTATGCCGACTCGGTGGAGATCGACGGCCGGGTGCTCTTTACCGCGGCGGACATCATCCCCGCGGGGGAGTTCGTATGGGTGCGCATCACCGGCGTGTCCGATGGCGACCTCACCGGCGAGATCGAGGGGTGAGGGGATGGAGCTGTACCACTGCTCACCCACGGCCGGACTCACGGTGCTGGCGCCCAGCGTCGCGAA
>CAKUHW010000126.1 GCA_934659415.1 uncultured Oscillospiraceae bacterium | reverse complement strand
AACAACTTACCCATGAGACCGCTCCTCTGGCTTTCTCCCTCCGAGTTCGCTGTCCAATATGTTTGACAAACCTACAGGCCGCCCCATTCTGGCATCCGGGCCGGCGGACGCTTTTCTGCGCTCTTTCTTCGCGCCCGCTCTTGATTGCCCGGCGCAGCCGTGATAAAATCAGAAAAAACCGGGCGGAGACCGCCCGGAGTAAAGGAGCGAGCCCCATGGAGGAAGAAAAACAGCAGCCCTGTCTGTCCTGTGTGGACTGCCACACCCTGAACTGCTGGAAGCAGAACAGCACTTACCCCGCCTTCTGTCTGACAGAGGAGGGCCGGGAGGCCGGCACCTATCAGCGAGCCATGGACGAGCTGCGCCAGCCGGAAAATCAGCGGGTGGCCGTGGCCGCCGCCGAGGTGGAGTACGAGGGCTACGGCAAGCGCACCCGGGTGGAGGAGATCATCCAGTTCGCCCGGAAGCTGGGGGTGACAAAGATCGGCATCGCCACCTGCGCAGGCCTCATCGAGGAGTCGCGCACGCTGACCAAAATTCTGCGCATCAACGGCTTTGAGGTATACGGCGCGGCCTGCAAGGCGGGGGCCACCCCCAAGGTGGACATCGGCATCCCCAAAGCCTGCGAGGCGGTGGGCGTGAACATGTGCAACCCCATCTACCAGGCGGAGCTGCTCAACGATGCGGGCACCCAGCTCAACCTGATCGTCGGGCTGTGCGTGGGGCATGACAGCCTGTTCATCAAATACTCCAGAGCCCTGTGCACCAGCGTCATCACCAAGGACCGCATCCTGGCCCACAATCCCGCCGCCGCCCTCTACCAGACCGGGTGCTACTACAGCCGCCTGATGGAATACCAGCCCTGAAACAGAGCAGCCCAAAAACGCCCTTCGTTTTTTGACGGCCCAAGCCCTCCTGTGCTGCGGCACAGGAGGGCTCTTGTCTGTCACAGGCTGAACCGCCGCCGGACTTCATCCCGCAGGGCGGGCACCCGGCGGATGATGACCAGGGGTATGATCAGCCCCGCACAGATCACCACCACGATCAGCGACCAGGTGGGCCGCCACGCCCCCCGCAGATAGCGGTCCAGAAAGAACTCCACCCCCAGGGCAAAAAACCCGGCGGCTCCGATGCTCAGCGCCGAGGTGGTGAGGATGGAGCGCCGTCCGCCCCGCAGCAGAAAGCTCAGCAGAAACACGTCCACACAGGCCACCGCCAGAATGGGCAGCACCAGGGCTTTGAACCAGTCCCAGCCGTTCTCCCCGGCGGCGATCAGCAGCAGGTACACCCCGATGACCGCCACATCCATGGTCAGGCGGAAGAACACGGGGATGCCGGGGGCGAACAGAGGCAGCACAAACCAGATCCACAGCAGTACCGCCGCCCCGATCACATACAGCGCCCAGGCGTGCGCGGTGGGAAAAAGCAGGTTGATGGCCCCGCAGCACAGAGAGACGCTGGCCAGCATAGAGGTCAGCACCGCCCCCAGCGCCCGGCGGGACACCGGCTCCACCACCGCCGGCTTCGTAGGAAAATACGGCGGGGCGGGGGTATGCTCCTCCTCCGGATGCCACGCCGGAGTATGGCACAGGGGACAGACGGCGGCATCCTCATTCAGCCGGACGCCGCAGTTGACGCAGTACGGCATGGCCGTCACGCTCCTTTCATCGGTTGCTCTCGATCTCCACGGGGATCCCCTGGCGGACCAGGAAGCGGAAAAAGTCCCGCTCGGTATCGGTCTCCGCCTGAGTGCCGGCAAAGGTGATCTCCATGGTATTGCCGTAGCTGATGGCCGCACAGTGGCACCGGGGCACAATGGCCTGCCCCAGAATGACCTCCATGCGCCGGATGTGGGGCCGCATGGCCTCCGGCACGGAGAAGGCTCCCGGGTTGGTAAAGGTGCAGGTATAGGGGACCACCGCGTGCAGCCGGTAGTTCAGGGACATCACCGGCGTTTTGATAAACAGCGGCACCAGCTGCAGCAGCCGGTTTTCCGTAAAGCGCACGTTCCCGGTGAAGGAGGCCCGGAGCTCCTGCCGGTTGATGTGCAGCTTCATATAGTGGCGCACCTGGGCCACGATCTCCGGGAAGGTGTACTCCCCCAGGGCGGGGTCGATACAGGGCCGCACGGTGGTAATGAAATTACGCAGGGTCTCGCTGGGGAAAAAGGCCCGGAGGTTGATGGGGACCGCCAGCGCCACGCTCTTCTGCCTGCGGTGGTGCTCCCGGGCCTGCTTGTCCAGCAGCACCCGGATGAGGACCGCCGCCAGATATTCCGTCACCGACGCGCCGTATCCCGCCGCCGCCTCCTTCAGCCGGTCCAGGGGAAGAAAGCCCATGGTCACATGGAAGGTATAGAAGGGCTCCGGCGTACCGATGGAGGAGTAGGCCGCGGGGATACGCCGCAGCCCCGCGGCGTAGTGACCGGCGTAGCGGCTGTAGGCGTCCTCCATCTCCTCCCGCCGGGGGGGCTCGTCCAGGTCCGTCACGCCCTCTCCCGGCGGTATGTCGTATCCGCACTGGCGCAGATATTCCGCCAGCAGCGCCCGGAAGAACACCAGCGCCCCCGCCCCGTCCGACACCGCGTGGAACACCTCGATGGAGATACGGCAGCGATAATAGTAAAACCGCACCAGCCACCGGTGGTCCTCCCAGAAGCGGAAGGGCTGGCAGGGGTCGGACACATCCTCCTTCACAAAGGGGCCGGGGGCCCGGTTCGGCTCGAAATAATGCCAGAATACCCCCCGGCGGATGCGCATCCCAAAGCCGGGAAACCGGGGCATAGTGCGCTCCACCGCCCGCTGCAGGGCCTCACGGTCCACCTCACGGTCCATCACGGCGGAAAAGCGGTAGGTGGCGGAGTAGCTCTCCTTCTGAATGGAGGAGTAGAGCACTCCGGCACTGTCCATTTTATACCATTTCAGCCGTTCCCGCTTCATGCCGCCGCCTCCCTGCTGCCGTGCCGTACTTCGTTATTGTACCACGCCCGGCGCCGCCGCGCAACCGAAAACCGGGGGAAAGCGGGGCGCAAAGCTCCCTTTGCTTTTTCCCCCGGTCCGTGGTAGAATAGAGGATATCTTACACAGATGCACCGGAAGGAGAGCCGTCCATGCCCATCCGTTCCCGAAAAAAGTCGTCCCCCGATGACACCCACGGGGTCCACCATCTCGACCCCATGATGCGGGCCCTTAAGGCGCTGCACAGCGCCGCCCAGCCTGACGCCATGACGGCGGAGGAGCTGCGCCGCCAGCGGCGCAGCCAGGAGCTTCTGGGCCGTCTGGCCGCCCCCACCGCCGGCATGAGCTGGGAGGAGTTCCGTCTGGACGGCATGCGCGCCGCCTGGATGCGCCTGAAAACGCCCCACAGCGGCCGCCACGCCATCCTCTACTGCCACGGCGGCGGCTACACCAGCGGCAACCTCGGCTATTCCCGGGTGCTGGCCGCCAAGCTCACCCACGCCACAGGGTACGACACCCTGGCCTTTGAATACCGCCTGGCGCCGGAGCACCCCTATCCCGCCGCCCCGGAGGACGCCATGCGGGCCTGGGCCTACCTGATGGAGCGCGGGTACGATGCCGGGCGCATCGTGCTGGCGGGAGATTCCGCCGGAGGCAACCTGGCGCTGGTGCTCTGCCACCGGCTGAAGCAGGCGGGCCGCCCCCTGCCGGGGGCGCTGCTGCTCATGTCCCCCTGGACGGATATGACCATGTCCGGCCCCTCCTACCGGGACCGGGCGGACATCGACCCCATGCTCACCCCTGGGTATATCGCCGCGGCCCGGGCCGCCTACGCCGGCACAGCCGACCCCGCTTCTCCCGACCTCTCCCCCCTGTTCGGCTCCTTCGCCGGCTTTCCCCCCACCCTGATCCAGACGGGCGACCATGAGCTGCTCTATTCCGACTCCGCCCGTCTGGCCGAGGCTCTGCGCGCCTGCGGCGTCCCCTGCCGCCTGGAGGTGGCCGAGGGGATGTGGCATGTGTACCAGATGTTCCCCCTGCGCAAGGCGTCCGCCGCCATTACCTCCGCCGCCCGCTTTCTGCTGGAGCAGTGGTGAGCCCGCCATTCATTTATAGGAGGTGGCCCCATGGCCGACCGAAAGGAAGAATTTCTCTCCATCTACCGCACCCTCATCCACCGGGACGGGGCGGCGGAGCTGCTGGACTATCTGCTGAATAAGAGCGACTTTTTCACCGCCCCCGCCTCCGCCCGCTACCACGGGGCCTATGTGGGCGGCCTGTGCGAGCACAGTGTGAATGTCTACCGCTGTCTGGAGGACTACCTTGCCCGGCCCCGCGTGAAAGAGCTGTACCATCTGGAGTGCAGCCCGGAGTCCGCGGCGGTGGTGGCCCTGCTCCATGACCTGTGCAAGGCGGGCTGCTACCGGACGGGCACCCGGAATGTAAAAAACGAGTCCACCGGCCAGTGGGAAAAGGTCCCCACCTTCTTCTACGAGGATAAGCTGCCCTACGGCCACGGGGAGAAGAGCGTGTACATCGTCAACGGCTTCGTCCGCCTGACCCGGGAGGAGGCCATGGCCATCCGCTGGCATATGGGCTTTTCCGGCCCGGAGGATCCCCGCAC
>CAKUHW010000125.1 GCA_934659415.1 uncultured Oscillospiraceae bacterium | reverse complement strand
CTGTCATCCCCGCCGCCACCGCGCCTACCCGGCCCTCCAGGGTGCGGGGACGCAGCAGAAGCAGCAGGCCGAGGACGGCTCCCGTCCGGATGAGCTGCTCCAGCGTCTCGGACAGGGCGGGTGCGCCCACCTGCTCCAGGCCGTAAAAGCAGTGCTTGTGCAGGTTCTCCACGCCGGTGAGCAGCACGCAGGGCGCCAGCAGCACCAGCCCCAGCCGGGTACGGGCGTCCCCCAGCAGATAGACGGAGATGGGGTCGGACAGGCAGATCACCGCAGCTCCCAACGGGACGGCGGCCAGAAGGAAAAGGCCCAGCGCCCGCCGGAGCAGGGTGCGTACCGCGCCCTCGTCTCCCCGGGCGTGAAGGTGGGCGGTGAGGGTGGACACCGCCGCCGTCAGCCCCACCGCGGACAGGGAGAGGAGCACGGAGTACAGCGGCATCAGCAGCTGGTAGAGTCCCATGCCCTCCGCCCCCAGCAGCCTGGACAGGGCAATGCGGTACAGCAGCCCCATCCCCTGGGAAAAAAGGCCCACCGCGGTGAGCAGTACGGTCCCGGTCAGCACGGCAGACATAAAAAGCCCCCTCCTCGCACTCTGCGGCACAGCTGTGCTCACAGTCTATGAGGAGAGGGCGGGCGCGTATGAACGCTTTGGCCGCGGGAGGTGCGCTGGAGCCCTGCGCGGCATCTGCCCGGTCAGTTCTCCGCCGCCCGGCTGAACTCACCGGTGACGCCGTCCAGGTAGTAGTCCGCGGTATTGGTGGAGACCTTCCACACGGAGCTCAGGCGCATGGCGCCGCTGAAAGAGGGGATCAGCCGGTAGCCCGCCTCCACAGCGCGGATGGAGGAGCACACGTCGCCGCTTTTTATGATCTCGTCCAGAAAGCGCAGCAGCACCGTGGGCAGGGTGAGCAGAGAGACGCTCTCCTCCGCGGCGCGGTCCGCCGCCAGCAGCGTACCGGACAGGCCGGTCAGCCGACCGTCCTCGTAGGACAGCACCAGCTGACAGGAAAACAGCGGTGCACCGTTCCAGCGCTGGCGATAGGTGACGGTCCCGCTGCCGCCGGAGAGGGTACTGTCCCGCTCCTCCAGCTCCAGTCCCAGCCGCTGGACCAGCCGCTGGGCGTGGTCCGCCGGGTCGGCGGCCACCCAGAAGGAGTCGTCCGAGGGAATGAGAGAGATCTCTCCGCCGGAGCGCAGGCTCACCTGGCCGCGGCTGTTCTGGTAAAGGTACAGGCCGCCGCCCCGGTGATCCCCCTCCACGCTCTCGCCCAGGATGGCACCGGCCAGTCTGGCTTCGGCTGCGGTGTCCCGCTCGGCAGCAGCGGGGACGGTGCCGGAGCGTGAGACCAGCGCCTGTGCGTCCGCCTCGATCCCGTTCTCCTCCAGGACCTGCAGGCTGCGGGTGAGGGCGGACTGCTCATAGCGGCGCACCTCGCTGCGGCGGGTCCCCACCAGCACCAGAAGAAAGCCGTTTATCAGGACTAAGATCAGAATGATGATATTTTTGACCTTGCTCCACTCCACAAAGACGGCCTCCTTTCTGCCGCATATCGGTCTCCCGCGCGCCCGCGCGAAAGGGACGGGCGGGGCTTATTGCGCCACCCAGCCGGGCAGGGCGGCGTTCTCGCCGGAGTCCTCATAGCGGACCACCAGCTCCCGGCCGGTCTGGCCGAGTCCGGGCAGCATCACGGCGGCCCGGCTCAGGGGGAGCAGCAGCGCCTGTTCGCCGGCGGCGGTGTAGCTGCGGAAGTGCAGGGTGAAGTCGGTGATGTCGCTTCCCGCGATCTCCACCTCGGCAGCCCAGCCGTCCTCATAGAGCCATACGGTGCTGCCGTTCAGCCGGTAGCCGAAGCGGACGACCCAACCGCCCTCCCCGGTGGGACGGACAGCGCTCAGATAGAGCTGGGCCGCGCCGCAGTACGCGCCTACGGTGCGCTCCGCCAGGGCCCGGGCAGCCTCAATGGCCTCGGCCACTGTGGGCGTATCTCCCGCATGGGCCACCGGATATTTTCCGGGGTCGCCCGCGGTAAAGCTCACCGAGCCGCCGGTGCGCACCAGAAGACGGTCGTTGCCGTCCAGATAGCGCTCGCCGCCGTTGACCGAGGCGTGGCTGCGGCCGTTGAAATCCAGAGTGGCCAGCACATCGGCCGCGGCGTCCGCCCCGCTCAGCGGATTGGAGACGGCATAGATCTGCTGTGCCGGCTCCTCCGTGATCAGCGTGTAGGGGTCCAGCAGGGCGCTGAGTTCCGCGTTTTCAAAGGCAAACTGGGCGCCGTTCTCCGCTGCGCCCCGCAGGGCGGGCTCCAGATGGAGGCTGACGCTGAGCGCCGTGACGCTGAAACGAAAGGACCGGCCGTTCTCGGTGCTCTCCCAGCAGAGCAGCACCTGATCGCCGCCGCCCGCGCACAGCAGCACCCGGCGGGCGCTGTCCTCCAGCAGGCAGACTCCCTCCTGGTTCAGCCAGGTGCCCAGGGCGGACAGGGGGACCTGTCCGCTGAAGTCGAAGTAGATGCTCTCGCCCTTCAGATACGTGCGCCACTGGCTCTCCGTCATGAGGGAGGGCTCTCCGGCGGAGGTGAGCGCCTCGCCCAGCAGCGGGCCCTGGCGGGCAAAGAGGTCGTCCACCGCGCTCTGATCGTACTGCAGGGCATAGCGGCCGCCAGAGGTGGTGAGCGCCATGCGGGAGGGGCGCGCGGCCGCCGTCAGGGTGACGGAGCCGCCGCTCTGCTGGTCGGTATCCCGGTGCAGCAGACCAGGCAGACCGCTCTCCCGGATCAGCGGCGTCATGCTCAGAAGATAGAGGGCGGAGGCGGTCAGCAGCAGAATAAGGGCGTTTTTGCCCCACTCCGCAAGCCGCCTCCGGTCTGCCCGCCGCCTACCCATGGGCGGGCCCTCCCGGCCCCTCCACAGGCAGCTCCATCCGGATGGACAGGCCGGGGCCCTCCCGGTCTACCAGGTACAGGTCGCCCTTGTGCAGGGTCATGATCTCCTTGGCGATGGACAGCCCCAGGCCGGTGCCGCCGGACTGGCGGGAGCGGGCCTTGTCCACCCGGTAGAACCGCTCGAAAATGCGGCCCCGGTCCTCGGCGGGGATGCCGATGCCGTTGTCGTCCACCTGCATCCACACCCGGCCCCCTGCGCTGCCCGCCGAGAGCACGATGGCGCCGCCGTCCGGAGTGTATTTCACGGCGTTGGATACGATATTCATCATCACCTGCATCACCCGCTCCCGGTCGGCCACCACGTCGGGCAGGTCCTCCGGGAGGTCCAGGGTAAGGGTGTGGGCGTGCTTCTGCGCGTCCATGAGAAAGGCCTGGTAGGTGTCGCGCACGGCCTTGCCGAAGGGGAAGCGCGTCAGGTTCAGCTCGCTGCGGCCGGAATCGAACCGGGACAGGGTGAGCAGGTCCTGCACGATGTGGGTCATGCGGTCCGATTCACTGAGGATGACGCCCAGAAAGTCCCGGGCGGTCTCCGGCGGCAGGTCGCCGAAGCCGTCCTCCAGCGTCTCGGCGTAGCTGCGGATGTTGGTGAGGGGGGTGCGCAGCTCATGGGAGACGTTGGCCACGAACTCCTTGCGCATCTGCTCGGCAGCCCGCTGCTCGGTCACGTCGTGGATGAGCACCAGCACGCCGCCCTGGTTGGCCCGGGCAAAGGGGGCCATGAGCAGCTCCAGCGTCTGCTCGTCCACCGCCAGCTCTGCGCTGAGCGGGGTCTGGGCGGACTCCACCTGGGCAAAGGGGAACAGCGCGCCGAACAGGCCGTCGTAGCCGTCGCCCTCGCCGATGGTGCGCCGCAGCATCCGCTCGGCGGCAGGGTTCACATGGATCACTGCGCCCTCCCGGTCGAAGGCCACCACGCCGTCGGCCATGTGCAGGAAGAGGGTGTCCAGCTTATTGCGTTCGTTCTCCACCGCGGCGATGGTGGACTGCAGCTGCCCGGCCATGGTGTTGAAGCTCTCGGTGAGCAGCCCGATCTCGTCCTGGGACGTGACCTCCACCCGCTTGGAGAAGTCGCCGGCGGCCACCTCCTGCAGGCCGCGGGTCAGCCGCTGAAGGGGGGTGACCATGGTCTTGGACAGCAGGAAGGACAGCAGCACTGAAATGATCAGGCCGAGAGCCATGGCCTCCAGGATGAGGCGGAACATCTGGCTGTTCAGGCTCTGGACCGTGGCGCGGTTGTCCATGAGATAGATCACATAGCGCTCGCCCCCCCGGGTGATGGGGATGGCCGCGTCCATGTAGTCGGCGGTGACGTCGCTGTCAAAGCCCACCTCGCCCAGCAGCGCCGCGGAGATATTGGGCGTGACGGCCACCCCTCCCTCCGGTTCCTCCACGGAGCCGGTGAGGTACCGGCCGGTGATCCCGTCCAGCACATAGTAGTTGCGGTTGCGCCCGTCCACCCCCAGCACGCCCATGTAGGCGGAGAGCACCTCGCCCAGCTTGGCCCCGCCGTCGGTCTCTCCTTCGGCAGGGGTCTCCAGGTCGCGGACAAAGTCCACGTTCTCCTGGCCGAAGGCGGTGGCGATCTGGCTGTAAAAATAGTTGATATAGAAGCCGGTCACGGAGTTCATCAGAAAGGCGAC
>CAKUHW010000124.1 GCA_934659415.1 uncultured Oscillospiraceae bacterium | reverse complement strand
GCATTCGGGGTCCGGGAGGACGCCGGGGACCAGACGGCTCACGGCGTCAGCCACGGCCATGGCGGCGATCTCTCCGCCGGTAAGGACAAAATCCCCCAGAGAGACCTCCTCATCCACGCAGGCATCGATGAACCGCTGATCCACGCCCTCGTAGTGGCCGCATACCAGAATGAGCCGGTCGTAGTCGGAGGCAAGGCGCCGGGCGTCGGCCTGAGTGAAGGTCTTGCCGCAGGGAGAGAGAAAAATAGTGTGGGGACATCCCCCGGACAGCGTGCGGATATGCTCCCAACAGCGGTAGAGGGGATCTGCCTGCAAAATGGCGCCCCGTCCGCCGCCGTATGGGTAATCGTCCACCTGCTTTTGCCGGTTGACGGTATAATCCCGGATCTGATGGGTCTCGATACGCAGATGATCACGCTCCTGAGCACGGCCCAGAATGGATTCGCTGAGCACGTCGCCCACGCTGTCCGGAAACAGCGTCATGATATCAATGCGGTACATGGGCTCACATCCCTTCGATCAGGCGCACTTTGATATATCCGCCGGGAACGTTGGTCTCAAGGATGAACTCCGGTACGGCGGGGATGAGAATATCCCTGGCGCCTTTGACCACATAGACCTGCTGCACAGAGGGAGAGAGGATCTCGCGGAGCACGCCGAGCTCCTGCCCGCTCTCATCTATCACGCGCAGACCGATGAGATCGGCGATAAAGAAGGCGCCGGGGTCCAGACGGACATCCTTCCGGGCCAGCAACACGACCTTGTTTTTCAGTTCCATGGCCGCGTTGATATCTTCCACACCCTCCAGCTGAGCCAGCACGCTGCCCTTATGGACACGGGCGGCACACACGGTATAGGGGACTCCGTCTATATAGAGACAGGGCAGACCGCAGAGAAACTCCGGGCTGTCCGCCCAGGGGACGATCTTGACCTCGCCGCGGATGCCATGGGTGTTGACGATCTTTCCGCATTCCAAAAATTCTGTATGATCCATAACCAACGCTCGCTTCCTTTTGAACAGACAAAGGCGGGGGCTGTGCGCTCCCGCCTCGATCCTGTCAATCCATAATATCGACTGAGACCTTTATGCCCTGCCGCTGCGCCACAGAGCGCATGAGGGCGCGGATCTCCTTGGCGATACGGCCTTGGCGGCCGATCACCTTGCCCATGTCATCGGGGGCCACCCGCAGCTCCAGGACCGTCTCCGAGGCAGTTTTCTGCTCGGCTACAGACACCGCTTCGGGATGCTCCACGAGGCTCTGGGCAATATAAGTGAGCAATTCCTTCATGAGGGCCTCCCATTCGTGCGCGGCTTACAGGCCGGCCTTTTTCAGCAGGTCACGCACGGTGTCGGTGGGCTGAGCACCGGTCTTGATCCAGGCCTGAGCGCGCTCCAGATCGATATTGACGGCAGCGGGGGTCTGACGGGGATCATAGGTGCCGAGCTCCTCGATGAAGCGGCCGTCCCGGGGATAGCGGGAGTCGGCGACGACCACGCGGTAGAAGGGAGCCTTCTTGGCGCCCATGCGGCGGAGTCTGATTTTGACCATTGTATATTCACCTCCAAAGTGTTTTACAAAAATCTATGGTAAATGTCGAACGACACGAACCAACCTCAGAAGGGCAGACCGGAGCCGCCCAATCCCTTGAACCTGCTCAGCAGGCCGCGGGACTTTTTGGGGTCAGAGAACTGCCGCGTGAGCTGCTGGATAGACTCGAACTGCTTGAGCAGCCGGTTCACGTCCACCACCTGAGTGCCGGAGCCCGCGGCAATGCGCTTTTTCCGACTGGAATTGAGCACGGAGGGGTTCTCCCGCTCAAATGGTGTCATGGACTGGATGATAGCCTCGATCCGGGTCAGGTTCTTTTCATCCACGTTGAGATCGAGCTTCTTCCCGCCCATACCGGGCAGCATGGCGGCGATGTCCTGCATACTGCCCATGCTTCTGAGCTGGAGCAGCTGGTCGTAAAAATCGGACAGCGTAAATTTGTTTTTGCGCAGCCGCTCCATCTGCTCGGCGGCCTTTTTTGCGTCCAGGTTCTGCTCGGCCTTCTCGATCAGGGAGAGCACATCCCCCATGCCGAGAATACGGCTGGCCATCCGGTCGGGGTGGAATACCTCAATGTTGTCCAGCTTTTCACCGGTGCCTGCAAACTTGATGGGCTTTCCCGTGACGGAGCGGATAGACAGGGCTGCGCCGCCGCGGGCGTCGCCGTCCAGCTTGGTGAGCATTACGCCGGTGAGGTCCAGCGCATCGTCAAAGGCCTTTGCGGCGTTCACCGCGTCCTGGCCGATCATGGCGTCTACCACCAACAGAATCTCGTCGGGGCTGACGGCGGCCTTGATGGAGCGCAGTTCGTCCATCAGCGCCTCGTCCACATGGAGCCGGCCGGCGGTATCCAGGAAGACCATATCGTTTCCGTGCTTTTTTGCGTGCTCCACAGCGGCCCTGGCAATGTCCACGGGATCGCCCTGTCCCATCTGAAACACGGGAATGTCCAGCTGGCCTCCCACCACCTCCAACTGCTTGATGGCGGCGGGACGGTACACATCGCAGGCGGCAAGGAGCGGCCGCTTGCCCTGCTTTTTCATAAGCCCGGCCAGCTTCGCACCGTTGGTAGTCTTGCCCGCACCCTGAAGGCCCACCAGCATCACCACGGTCGGGGGTGCGGAGGAGATATTCAGCTTGCTCTCGCCGCCGCCCATAAGGGAGGTCAGCTCTTCATTGACGATTTTGACGATCATCTGCCCCGGCGTGAGGGACTCCATCACATCGGCGCCGACAGCCCGCTCCGTCACGGAGGCGATAAAGGTTTTTACGACCTTGAAGTTGACATCGGCCTCCAGCAAGGCCATTTTGATCTCCTTCATGGCCTCCTTTACATCGGCCTCGGAGAGACGCCCCTTGCCCCGCAGACGGCGGAAGGTGGCGGAGAGCTTTTCGGTCAGACTTTCAAATGCCATACCTTACTCCTGTGAAAGCTTTGCAGTGTTTTCCTTGATGGTGCGGCCGATGCGGTCGAGCAGCTCATCGGTGGCGCTGCGCTCGTCCACAGCCTTCAAAAGCTCGTCGGCAGCCTGGTCGATGGCTGCGATGGCGGTCTGGTTCTGATAAAAACGGCGGATGATGTGAGTTTTATCCTCAATTTCCGTCATGGCTGCTTCTGCGCGGACGATCACATCCCGGACTCCCTGCCTGGAGATGCCATAGTTTTCGGCGATCTCGGCCAGAGAGAGATCCTCATTGTAGTAGAGATCGTAGAATTCCTTCTGGCGGTCAGTGAGCAGGTCGCCGTAGAAGTCAAACAGCATCGCCATCCGATAGGCCTGATTTTTCACGCTGACGCACCTCCGAAATTGTTTCTGTAAAGCGAACGGGCTTTACAAACAGGAACTCTACCATAAAGCGCATCAAAAGTCAAGAGAAAGTTTTGCTCTGCGGCGGAGGGCATGTAGGAAAGGGGAAGAAAACAGTGGAAAATCGGCGGAGATGATGTATAATGGTCGTGGTGCCGGCGGCGGGAGCGTGCCCGTAAGAAGCGCAGCCCTTCAGCGCCCCGGCAGGGAGGAAGACTATGACACACCTGCTTACAGAACTGGCCCCCGGCGTTTCCCTGCTGGAGGAGCGGTCAGAGCGGTTCAAGACAAGCCTGTTCAGCGTGACCCTGGCCGTTCCGCTGAGGAAAGAGACGGCTACGGCCAACGCGCTGATCCCGGAGGTGCTGTACCGGGGATGCAGCCGCTGCCCGGATATTGAGAGCCTGGCGGCAGAGACGGACCGGCTGTACGGCGCTGCGGTAGGCGTCGGCGTGCGCCGGCGTGGAGAAATGCAGTGCATCACGCTGCGCTGCAGCGTGGCGGACGAGCGCTTTGTCCCCGGCGGGGAGCGGCTGCTCGAAGGGGCGATCGCCCTGCTGGGAGAGCTGCTGCTGGACCCGGTGCTGGAGAAGGGACGCTTTCGCAGCGACTATGTGAGCGGAGAAGGGGCCAATCTGGCTGACGCTATTTTGTCCGAACGGAGCGATAAGATCGCCTGGGCCAACTGGCGCCTGCTGCAGGAGATGTGCAGGGGTGAGGCCTTTTCCGTACACAAGCTTGGAGACGCGGATGAGGCCCGGAATATCACAGCGGAGCAGCTGTGGGGGCGCTATCAGGCGCTGCTGCGGGAAGCTCAGGTCATTTTCTGCTATTGCGGCAGTGCGGCCTCCCAGAGGGTAGAGCATGCGGTGCGCACGTCCTTTGCCCGGCTGATCAGTGGGAGAACGCCGCGCTTTTGCTGTGAGGTGCTCTGCAGCCCGCCGGGAGAGGTACGCCGGATCACGGAGCATATGGACGTCACCCAGGGCAAGCTGGCGCTGGGGTTTCGCACCGGCGGCGTGACAGAGGGGGATGGGCGCTATCCGGCAATGGCGCTGTGCAACGCCCTCTACGGCGGGACGGTGCACTCCAAGCTTTTCTGCAACGTGAGAGAACGGCTGGGCCTGTGTTACTATGCCGATTCCGCTTACGACCGGCTGAAGGGCATCCTTCTGGTGAGCACCGGCGTGGAGACCGGGCGAATCGGACGCGCGGAGGAGGAGATTCTGGCTCAGCTGGAGTCCGTGCGC
>CAKUHW010000123.1 GCA_934659415.1 uncultured Oscillospiraceae bacterium | reverse complement strand
ACCTTCAGCAGCCTGCCGCTGGGGTATTATCTGGTGCAGTCCGGCCTGGGGGCGACCTGTGCCCTCGACACCACCCGGCCCCATGTGACGGTCCATGAAAAGAACAGCAGCCCCAGTGCCGACAAGCAGGTGAAGGAGGACAGCACCGGCCAGTGGGGAAGCAGGAATGACGGAGATGTGGGTCAGGATGTTGAATTTCGCTCCACGCTGCATGTGACAGACGGCGCACCCGTCAATTACGTATTTCACGATGAAATGAGCGGCGGGCTCGCTTTCCTGCCGGAGAGTGCAGCAGTCAAATGCGGGGACAGGACGCTCACAGCCGGTACCGATTATGATCTTGTGACCGGGGACCTGGGGGACACCTGCACCTTTGAGATTCACTTTGCCCAGGGAGTTCTGCAGCCCAACGATACGGTGATAATTACCTATTCCGCCCGCATTACCGCCGCAGCGCTGGTCAGCGGTCCGGGCACGAACCGGAGCAGAGTGACCTACGGCGAGAGCGGGGCTACGACCTGGGAGAAGACGGAGACCTGCACATGGACGCTTCCGATTTTCAAGTACACCGAAAAGAATGAAAGTGAGGTCCCTCTGGCCGGGGCAAAATTTGTCCTCTACAAAATAGTCGGCGGGGTAAAGCTGTACGCAGCGGCGGATGGAACCAACTGCATGACCGGCTGGACTGAAAACGGACCGGTGTCGGAGCCGGTGGAGGGCACGGTCTATGGGACGGTATTCGTCACCCCGGACAGCGGCAGCATCGTGGTCAGCGGACTGGACAGCGATACGTATTATCTGGAAGAGATCGCAGCCCCCGCCGGATACGGAAGTCTGCTGGAGCCGGTGGAAGTGACCATTGATGCGCAGGGCAATGTGACCTATCCTGGCGGGACCGGGACTGTGCGGGTGCTCAATATCCCGGGCGCCTCTCTGCCCTCCACCGGCGGAATGGGTACTGCGTTGTTTTATACTGTAGGGGGACTGCTGATCGCTGCTGCCGCCGGGCTGCTGTTTGTACTGCGGCGCAGGGCAAAGTAGAACTGAGCGCGGGCTCCGGGGCCGGGAGGGACAGACATGAAAAAGCGGTGGAGAATTACTTGCCTTTTGATCATAGTGCTGCTCACCGGAACTGCACTGCTGCTCTATCCGACCGTCAGCAGCGCCTGGAACCGGGCCCATCAGGGACGCGTCATCGCAGACTATCTGGAGCAGAGAAAAGCTACGGACGACAGCCGGGATGAACAGCTTCTGGCCGAGGCCAGAAGCTACAATCAGAGGTTGGCCCGCCTGGGCGGTGGATTTGAACTGAGCGGGGAGGCGCGGTCTGAGTTTCTCTCCATGCTCGGCGCCGACGGCGGAGCTGTGGGATATCTGGAAATTCCGGGGATCGGATTGCGCCTGCCGGTCTACCTTGGCACTGACGAAGCTGTGCTCCAAATGGGGGCCGGAGTGTTGGAGGGCAGCTCGCTGCCGGTAGGCGGAGCGGACACGCATACCGTAATAACCGGGCACTGCGGATTGCCGAACGCTACCCTATTTACGCATCTGGACCGGCTGACGATCGGGGATGAAGTGGTTCTATATGTGCTGGGTGAGACAATGTACTACGAGGTGAGTGCCGTGGAGATCGTTGCACCCTATGAGATGGAAGCTCTGTCGGTGCGCTCCGGGGAAGACCTTTGTACACTGGTAACATGCACTCCATATGGAATCAATTCCCACAGGCTCCTTGTCCGCTGCCGGAGGCAGCCGGAGAAGGAGCAGGACGGCGGATACGCCCGTTGGGAGGAGGAGATACAAGATGAAAAAACGCCTAAAGCGATCGGCTGAGGTTATGCTTGTGCTGCTCTGCCTGGCCTGCCTGCTGCTTCCGGCCGCCGGGCAGGCATCTGCGGCACAGGTGGGCTCCCTGTGTCTGCGTTATGTGCAGGGGAGCACAGGGGCTGCGCTTTCCGGAGTGGGGCTGCGGCTCTACCGGGTAGCTGAAATGGACGGCGGCGTATACCGCCTTACGGCCGGCTTTGAACACGCGCGGGTGGAGCTGAACCGGGAGGAGCCTGACTGGACGGCAATTGCCGAGACACTGGCGGCTTACACGCAGGCTGAGGCGGACACGGCGCGCACGGCACTGCAGGCGCAGGGCGAGACAGACGGGCAGGGAATCTGGAAAGTTGACAGGCTGCCGCTGGGACTCTACCTGGTGACCGGGGATTCCCTGCGTATGGAAGATACGATCTACACGCCGCTGCCCTTCCTTCTGACGCTGCCGTACCTGGAACGGGAGAACGGGACCTGGAATTATGAGCCGCGGATCACCATCGAACAGAAGTTTACCAGAACAAAAGATGGACCGGCGGATGTAAACATTTCGGTAGAGAAGATCTGGCAGGAGGATACAGAGGAGCGCCGGCCGGAGCGCGTGTTGGTGACGCTGCTGCAAAACGGAAAGCCCTATGAAACGGTGGAGCTTAACCGGGAAAACGCCTGGAGCTGCCGGTGGTACGGCCTGAGCGGCGATGCCTATTGGACGCTGTCTGAGGCGGTACCGGAGGGCTACACTGTGGAGATCAGACGGGATGCGGCCGGTACCTGGATCACCTTTGTGGTGGTCAACACCGGAAAGCCGGAAGATCCGCCTGCAGAGGAGACCCCCTTGCCGTCGCCGGAGCCTACGCCTTCGTCTGAGCCGACCCCCTCTCCCGTGCCCTCGCCAGAGCCCTCTGAGCCGGTCCAGGAACGGCCTGACGGGCCGGAACTGCCTCAGACGGGTACGAGACGGCGGCTCATCTGCGCGCTGGCGGTGGGCGGCGGGATACTCACCTTCGGCGGACTGGTCCTGCTTTGCAGGGAGAGACGCCGTGCGTAAGCTGGCGTGCTGCAGTATGGCAGCGGGAGCACTGCTGCTCCTGCTGGCGGGGCTGCTGTTCTGCGGTCACCTGCGTGCTGAGCGCCGGGCCGCGGACGGAGCGGAGCGGGAACTGCTGCGTCTGACAGAGGAGACCGGCTTGCATCGGGAGACGGAGGAGACCGGCCGCGAAGCGCATGTGCGCCCGGCGGCAGCGCCGGAGGCTCCGATTCTTGTGCAGCCCCCCCGTCCGGATCTGGACGACGCAGAGTTTCTGGGACTTCTGGAACTTCTGCCGGCGGGGGTGCAGCTGCCGGTCTACCGGGACTGGGACGAAAAGATGCTGCGTTTTGCACCATGCAGGTACAGCGGTGCACCCGGTCAGACGCTGGTCATTGCAGGACATAACTACGGGGCCCATTTCGCGTCCCTGTCCGCACTGCAGCCGGGCGATCTTGTGCAGCTGACGGAGTGCGATGGGACGGTGTGGAGCTATCAGGTGGCGCAGGCCGAAATTCTGGCTGCTGATGGAATCGACGCACTCTATGCCGGGGACTGGCCGCTGACGCTCTTTACCTGCACGGCCGACGGAGAGGAGCGCCTGGCGGTGCGCTGCGAGCGTAGGGAGGCCAGGGAGACCAGGTGAGTGCCGGACAGGAAGAGAGGACGCAGATGTGCGGGCTGTGTGCACATCTGCGTCCTCTTTTTGACGTCAAATTGAGCGCGGCGGGCGTTCAATCGCCAACGCCGGAATGTATGACCTTGCCCATGTTCCACAGCCGGGCTGCCTGCCGTGCCGCCTCCAGACGGCTCTCCGGACTGGCATAGTCGATGTGCGCGGTGTGGGCGCCGCAGTCCATGCATACGGCATAGATGCACCATCCCTGCTCGTCCTCCATGAGCCCGGCGCCGCGGCAGACGGGACAGGATTCCAGCTCCAGGTGATAGATCGGGTCCATAAAAACAGCTCCTTCTGAATTGATACGATCTTCATTATACGGGCAGGGAGAGCAGAAAGCAAGGCAAACCTTGGCCGGGCAGGGAGAAAGGCGAAAATGCTCCCCGCGGCTGGGGAAATGCAGCCGCGGGGAGAAAAGAAGCTATTTCGTATTGCTGCTCCCGCGGTCAAAGGCGGGATTGGTGAGGTAGATGTTCTTACGGTCCATCCGCTCTTTTGCAAGCTCGATCGCCTCGCCGAAACGTTGAAAATGCACGATCTCGCGTTCGCGGAGAAAACGGATCACATTGGTGACGTCGGGGTCGTCAGAGAGCCGGAGAATATTGTCGTAGGTGACGCGGGCTTTCTGTTCGGCGGCAAGGTCCTCGGTCAGATCTGCGATAACGTCGCCCGTAACCTGCATAGTAGAGGCGGACCACGGATAGCCGGAGGCAAACTGGGGGTATACGCCGGTGGTATGGTCGACAAAATAGGCGTCAAAGCCTGCCTCACGGACCTGCTCTGCTGTCAAGTCCCGGGTCAGCTGATGAACAATGGAGGCTACGATCTCCATGTGACCCAGTTCTTCTGTGCCGATGTCAGTCAGCAGCCCCTTCAGCTCAGGGTAAGGCATGGAGTAACGCTGAGACAGATAGCGGAGCGATGCACCCAGCTCTCCGTCCGGACCACCGTATTGGCTGATGATCGCCGCGGCCAATTTTGGATTGACGGTGCGAATTTTTACCGGGAATTGCAGCTTTTTCTCATAAAGAAACATTCAGCGCTCACCTCCGCTTTGTCCGTACTCCCAGGGCCATGGGTCGTTAAGCCAGGTATAGCGGTCCGTTTGGGCGGCGCAGAGCTTTGTCAAGGGACCGTACTTCGCCTGAT
>CAKUHW010000122.1 GCA_934659415.1 uncultured Oscillospiraceae bacterium | reverse complement strand
CATACCACCATCACGGGGGTGTGGGCCAGTTCCTCCAGGTCGGCGGAGATATCCATGGTGGTCTCGGCGCCGCGGTGGACGCCGCCGATGCCGCCGGTGGCGAACACCTGAATCCCGGCCATGTGGGCGATGATCATAGTGGTGGTGACGGTGGTAGCCCCATCGGCGCCCCGGGCGCACAGTGCGGCCAGATCGCGGCGGCTGGCCTTGACCACCTTCTGGCCCTGCTTGCCCAGGTACTCGATCTCCTCCGGGGTGCAGCCGGCCTTCAGCCTGCCGCCGATGATGGCGATGGTGGCGGGAACGGCTCCGTTGTCCCGGATGATCTGCTCCACCTTCAGGGCGGTCTCAACGTTCTGCGGGTAGGGCATGCCGTGGGAGATAATGGTGGACTCCAGCGCGACCACGGGCTTGCCGGCGTCCAGGGCAGCCTTTACATCCGGATTGACTTCAAGAAAGCGATTCATAGTATGGTTCCTCCTGAAAATGAAATGTGACAGACGTGAATGTTTGTGATAGGTTTATCCGTCCAGCCCGGCGCGGCGGAGCACAGCGGCGGCGGACATGGCAGGGCTGATGGTCTCAGCGCTCTCCATGGCAATGGCAGAGGCGGCAAGACCCGCCCGGGCGGAATCCTCCAAATCAGTGCCGCGCAGATAGGCCCAGACCAGGGCGGCCATGAAGGCGTCGCCGCAGCCGGTGGTGTTCACCATACCGCCGGGCAGGCAGGGAAGGTGAATCCGTCTGTTGTGATCCGCGGCGTACACGCCATCCGCCCCCAGGGAGAGAAAGACCCTGCGCAGGCCGGTGTCCAGCAGGATGTCCACCGCCCGGTCCATGCTGGCCTCATCGGTGATGGAAACGCCGGAGAGCAGTTCGGCTTCCAGCCGGTTGGGTTTCAGGGTGTGCAGCTGACCCAGTACCCCCCGGAGCTTCTCTGCCTTGTCCACAGAGACCGGATCTGCAAAGATAGGCACGGAGACATGGGCGGCCAGCCAGGCCAGACTGTCGGCGGGAATGTTGGTATCCGCTACGATGAGCTGCGCATGCTGGAGCAGCTGGGCCCGGGAGGCCAGAAAATGCGGCGTCAGGCGGTCGTAGATCTCCATATCGGACACGGCCACCGACATGTCTCCCCGTTCATCCGTAATAAAGAGGTAGGTAGAGGTAGAGCCGCCGGGCACCTGAAGGGAGCGGCTGATGTCAATACCGAGCTCTCCGCAGGAGGCCGCGATCTGCCGGGCGTAGATATCGTCACCGAAGGCGGTGAGCAGGCGTGTATCCAGCCCCAGCAGGACCATGTTGTGGGCAATGTTGCGCCCCACCCCGCCCAGACTCATGTGGACCTTGCCCGGGTTGGAATCGGCCGCCCGCAGTGTCTTCTTCGGCTTCCCGCCGATATCCATGTTGACACCGCCGACCACCACTGCGTAGGGGGCGGAGGAGAGAATATATCCCTTTCCGACAATGTGCCCCTTTTTCATCAGGTTGGAGATGTGCACCGCCACGGAGGAGCGGGTGATTCCGGCCCTGTCCGCCAGCTCCTGCTGGGAGATCAGGGGATCCGCTTCGATCCAGCGCAGCAGCTGACGCTCCCGCTGTGTCATGGAGATCGCCTCCTAAATATATGTTTATCAGTAAACTAATGATTATTATAGCGGCTGCACGTGAAATGTCAAGCACTTTCTTTTCCGGCGGCTGCCGCTTGCGTCCGGCGGGGAGACGTGCTATACTCAGGCGGATGAAAGGTGGCCGCCGCCGGTGCAGATACGGTATCTCCAACTGAAGATCACCCCGGAGCTTGCCGGGTGCGAGGTCCGGACCCTGCTGCGCCGGGAGCTGTGCCTGTCCGGCACGGTGCTGCGGCGGGTCAAATGGCTGGAAGACGGCATTCTGCTGGACGGGCGGCGGGTCACGGTGCGGGAGCGGGTGTGCACCGGGCAGAGCCTGACGGTGCGTCTGAGCGACCCGGAGGGGACGGCGCAGCCGGAGGCGCGCCGCGGACCGCTGCATGTGGTCTGGGAGGATGCGGACCTGGCGGTGGTGAATAAGGCGCCCGGGATGCTGGTCCACCCCAGTCACGGGCATTTTGACGACACTGTGGGCAATTACCTGATGGGCCGCTGGATCGCGGCGGATGAGGCCGCCGGGTTCCACCCGGTCCACCGGCTGGACAAGGGCACCTCCGGTCTGCTGGTGGTGGCCAAGCACGCCTATGGGCAGGAGCGGCTGAAGGAGCAGCTGCACACGGGGGAGTTCCGGCGGCTCTATCTGGCGGTGTGTGAGGGCTGTCCGCAGCCTGCGCAGGGCGTGATCGACGCTCCCATCGCACAGGCTGAGGGTTCACTGATCGCCCGGGAGGTGCGCCCGGACGGGCAGAGTGCCAGTACCCGCTACCGGACGCTGGCTGTGCATGGCGGGCGCACGCTGCTGGAGGTGCAGCTGGACACGGGCCGGACCCACCAGATTCGGGTGCACATGACCTATATCGGCCATCCGCTGACAGGGGACTTTCTCTATGGCACAGAGGACCGGGCGCTGATTACCCGTCCGGCGCTCCACTCCTGGCGGCTGGAGCTCACCCATCCGGTGAATGGTGCGCGGCTGACGCTGGAGGCCCCCCTTCCGGAGGATATGAAAAAATTATTATAATTGATAGTTCGGAGAAAAAGAAGGAGAGGACACATATGGCAAAGGAAAAACGATTTGAGGTCGTGCAGGAGCAGAACTCTTTTTCAACTAACTGCCGGGTGCTGCTGGATACGGTCACCGGCGTACAGTATCTGTTTGTGCAGAGCAGCTATGCCGGCGGGCTCACCCCGCTGCTGGACCGGGACGGCAAGCCCATGCTGTGGAACGTTTCTGATTGACGACTTGTCAACTGACGCAATGGACAATTGATACCATCGATAGACAAGGGCAGGTCTCACAATTATCAATTTCTAATTGTCAACTCTAAACGGAAGACAGAGGTATTTCCATGAAACATCCCACCATTAAGATCTCCTACAACGCCCCTGTGGCGCTGACCTTTTCCATTCTGGCGCTTATCGCGCTGCTGCTGGACCCCATTACAAACGGCTGGACCACCGTCCACCTGTTTTCGGTCTACCGCTGTTCTCTCAGCGACCCGCTGGCCTTTTTCCGCTTTTTCGGTCATGTGCTGGGCCACGGCAGCTTCAGCCATTATATCGGCAATATTGTGCTTATTCTGGTGCTTGGACCTAACCTGGAGGACCGCTTCGGCAGCTGGAATGTGCTGTGGGCCGTTCTGATCACCGCACTGATCTCCGGCCTGGTGCAGTTTCTGTTCTTCCCCGGCAGCGCGCTGCTGGGGGCGTCCGGCATCGTGTTTATGATGATCCTGCTCTCCTCCTTCGGCGGTGTGCGCAATGGGGTCATCCCGGTGACGCTGATTCTTGTGGCTGTGTTCTATCTGGGCGGCGAGCTGTGGGACGCGATCACTGTCAACGACAATGTTTCCCAGCTGACGCACATTATCGGCGGTATCTGCGGTACGGTCCTGGGCTTTGCCCTGTCCGGCAGAAAGCGGCATTAACGGTCCGGCTGCCGCGCCGGTTTTGAACGTTTCGTAAATTAGGCCCGCGCCTTCTTGACAGGGAGGTGCGGGCGCTCTATTATAGTTAGACGAATTTAACGCTTACGGAAGAAGGCTCTGCCTATGCTGAAATTATCCAACATCCACAAGTCCTACACCGTGGGAGACAACACGGTGGAGGCCCTGCGGGGAATCGACCTGGAATTCAGGGAAAACGAGTTCGTGTCGATTCTCGGCCCCTCCGGCTGCGGAAAGACCACCACGCTGAATATCATCGGCGGGCTGGACCGCTACACCAGCGGAGATCTGATCATCAACGGCCGCTCCACCAAAGAATACCGCGACAGTGACTGGGACGCCTATCGCAATCACTCGGTGGGCTTTGTATTTCAGAGCTATAACCTTATCCCACACCAGACGGTGCTGGCCAATGTGGAGCTGGCACTGACCCTTGCCGGCGTGTCCCGGGTGGAGCGCCGCCGCCGGGCCAGGGAGGCGCTGGAGAAGGTGGGACTGGGAGACCAGCTGGATAAAAAGCCGAGTCAGATGTCCGGCGGCCAGATGCAGCGTGTGGCGATCGCCCGGGCCCTGATCAACGACCCGGACATTCTCCTGGCGGATGAGCCCACCGGCGCGCTGGACAGCGAGACCTCCCTGCAGATCATGGCCCTGCTCCAGGAGGTGGCCCGGGACCGTCTGGTCATCATGGTCACCCACAATCCGGAGCTGGCGGAGCAGTATTCCACCCGGATCATCCGTCTGAAGGACGGCAGGGTGATCGGCGATTCGGATCCCTATATCAGCGAGACCGCAGCGCCGGCCGTAACGGGGAAGAAGGCGCGCAGCGGAAAGAAGACCTCCATGTCCTATGGAACAGCCCTCTCTCTGTCGCTCAATAATCTCATGACCAAGAAGGGCCGCACGCTTCTTACAAGCTTTGCCGGCTCCATCGGCATCATCGGCATCGCCCTGATTCTGGCGCTCTCCTCCGGCATCAACAGCTATATCGCCCAGGTCCAGCAGGAGACGCTGACCAGCTACCCCATTACCATTGAAGCCGAGAGCGTGGACATGTCCTCCATGCTCACCTCATTTATGGGTACCGGCAAGGACGCGGAGCGGGAGGAGCATGAGC